>JALOCD010000012.1 GCA_023228025.1 Prolixibacteraceae bacterium
ACGGTTGATGAGTTCTTCTTTATCGACCTCCAAAGAAAGCATAGCGCTCACACTACGGCCATAGTGTACCAATAATGCATCCAGCGCTTCGGCTTGTGGAACTGTCCGTGGAAATCCATCGAAAAGGAAGCCATTGGCTGTGGGATTTTTGTCAAGTTTATGCCGGATCAACTCAATAACGATTTTATCAGGAACCAGCTCTCCCCGACAAATAATGTCTTTGGTCATCCGGCCAATTTCAGAATTTTCAGCTATCTCCTCGCGGAGAATATCCCCTGTCGACAAGTGAATCAATTGGTATTCCTTTGCCAAGAACGCGGCTTGAGTGCCTTTCCCGGCTCCGGGAGGACCAAATAAGACCAGGTTTATCATGATGTTTATTTAACTAAAGTGTAGATATCTTTCAGATTGCGCCCCCTGCGATCGAAGTCAAGACCGTATCCAACGATAAAATCATTGGGTATTTCAATCCCAACATAGTCCAGGTGTATTTTCGTCTTCAGGGCAGCTGGTTTGAATAATAGAGTGGCAATTTTAACCTCTTTTGCTCCCCGGTCATTGATTTGTGCGATCACATCAGCAATCGTATGGCCCGAATCAACTATATCCTCCAGTACAACAACTGTCCTGCCTGTCACGTTTTCGTTCAGTCCAATCAACTCTCTTATATCTCCTGTGGAGGCAGTTCCGGAATAGGATGCAAGTTTTAAAAAGGAGATTTCGGCATCAATGAGTTCTAACTCCTTCATCAGATCCGCAGCAAACATAAACGAACCATTCAGGATGCAGACAAATAGGGCATTTTTGCCTTCGAGATCTCGCTGCATTTGGACTGCCATTTTTTGGATAGCCGCCTGTATCTCTTCGAATGGAAGAGAGATCTCGAATTCCTTGTCCCAAAGTTTGATGCGTCTCATGTGATAGAAAATTATTTAAGTGATTAGTTGTCAAACTAATCGTAATGTCTTATTTTTTTGTTAAAATGTTATAGGAGTTTATGGTCGAAATATTCGCTTCAATAAAAAAATCCCCTGATTCAGATAGTCTGTTCAAGGATTGATACTGAAGTGTTTTTGTAAAAGTTTCGCAAATATAAAATTTTCTTTTCGGAGGGGCAAAAAAAAATCGCTCCCAGCGTTACTAAATGGTTATGATATCGAATATATTGTAATTTTGGAAGATCGTAAATAATGTAGAACCATGTCAACAGGATTGATACCAAAAGTAAGCATCATCATGGGCAGTACTTCAGACTTGCCGGTGATGAGCGGAGCCGCAGAAATTCTCAACCAACTCGAAATCCCCTTCGAAATGAATGCGCTGTCAGCCCACAGAACGCCCGATGAGGTGGAAAAATTTGCAAAGGGGGCACATGCTCGTGGCATCAAAGTCATCATAGCCGCTGCCGGAATGGCTGCTCACCTTCCCGGGGTTATTGCTGCCATGACACCTATTCCTGTAATTGGCGTACCAATCAAAGCCTCATTGGAAGGGTGGGATTCAATTCTGGCAATTTTGCAAATGCCTCCCGGAATCCCCGTAGCCACCGTTGCACTGAATGGTTCAAGAAATTCGGCAATTCTTGCTGCCCAGATGATTGCAACCGGCGATGAAGCCTTGATGGCTAAATTAATCGCATTCAAAAATGAACTAAAAAGCAAAATTGTTGAAGCAAACAATGAATTGGCGCAGGTGAAATACCCGTTTAAGACCAACTAAGTTTTTGTTTTCTCGTTTTTTTTCGGTATATTAGAGGGAGTGCGGTCAGCAGCTCCCTTTTTTTATCTCCCCTCGCAGTGGGGTTGACCGGTCTCATCTCATCCAAATTTTACGGACATGCGCAAAAGAGATCTGAAAACCGGTCTGTTGATCTGTTTGCTTTTACAAATTCATTGCTTAAGCAGCTCTGCCATCGAAAGGATTTCCACCATTGGAGCAAGGGAGTCAGCCATGGCGCTGGCCGTGGTTGCCCTGCGCGGTCATTTTTCAATTTTTCAAAACCAGGCCTTTTTGGCAGAAGAAAAATTGTCTTCCATCAACCTCTCCTTTCGGCAACCCTGGTTTATCAAAGGTTACCACGAAAGTGCACTTTCATTGGTCTTTCCAATCCCGTCTGCTGTGTTGGCCATTGGTGTGGCACAGTCCAGTGTTGCTACATACAAAGAAACCAGTGTTTCCATTGCGATGGCAAAAAAACTTACCAGGAGGCTGTCAGGGGGAATCTGTGTCAACTATTTTTTTCTGAACCTGCCTGAGACTGGCCAAAATGTAAGTGCTTTTCAGGTCGACTGTGGAATAGGATATCAGCACTCCCGCCGGCTTTCTCTGGGCGTTCACCTCAAAAATTGCGCCCAGACTGATGATGAAACATTCCAGTATCATCTGGTTTTCCCATTGGTTGTCAGGAGTGGGGCCTCCTGTCGTTTGTCGGAACAGTGGCTGCTGGCAGGTGAGACAGTTTTTGAAAAAAGTAGTGGAGTCGCTTTCCGGTTCGGGACTGAGTACAAGCTCAATGACAACTTCCTGCTAAGGGGAGGATTAACGACCAATCCTTTTCAACATTCGTTTGGTTTTGGTTATTACTGGAGATTCTGTCAGGTTGATTTTGCCCTTGTTCACCACGAAATACTTGGATATTCTCCGATGTTGTCCATCAATTTTACCTTCAACCGATGAGCCGGCCATCTACATTTTTTGCAGCGCTTCTTCTGTGGTCAGCTTCAGGGTACGGCCAGCAAACAGACTTGCGCAAAGAACAACAGATGGAAGAGTTGGTCGAATCACTCTCTGCATCCGAAGATGGTTCGGAGAGCTCCCTTTTGCTGGAAGATATCAGTTTTTATACAGGTCACCAGATTTATATCAACAAAGCCACTGAGGAGGAGCTACTTCGATTGAACATGCTCAATTTCAGTCAGGTCCAGAAAATTTTGACCTACAGGGAATCTTATGGACAAATTCTTACCATGAAGGAGTTTACGGTAATGGGGGGATTCAGCAAGGAGTTGTTGCAGAAGATGGAACCATTTGTCTGTTTTGACCAGAAGGTCGATTCCATACAGAAAAAGTGGGATAGGGTGGTTCACCAATCGCTGCTTACCCGCATCAAAACATCTTATCCCATCCCGGAAGGCTATGGTTCAAAAAACAACAAGCCACCGGCCTATCCAGGCAGCCCATATAGTTTCTTTACCCGATATCGTGCGGAAGTTGGGAAATGGCTTGAACTTGGACTTACTGCCGAAAATGATGCCGGCGAGGATTTTTTCAGAGGAGCAAACAGGAGTGGCTTCGACTTTTTATCCGGATTTCTGAGCCTGGATGGAAAAGGACTGATCAGACGGGTGGTACTGGGAGATTACCATCTTAGGTTTGGACAGGGAGTAACTCTATGGTCGGGAGGCGGGGTCAGCTACGCCTCCGACCTCTCCTCCCTGATGCGCACGGGTGAAGGGATCAGGCCTTACAGTTCTTCCGATGAGAATCTTTTTTTCAGGGGAGCCGCTGTTCAGCTCAATCTTAAACCGGTTAAGCTCTCCCTCTTTTTCTCAAACAAAAGAAGAGATGCCAATTTGGAAACGGACAGTTTAGAAAAAAGGTATATCACCTCTTTCAGAATGGACGGACTGCATCGCACAGGCTCAGAAAAGGAGGATGAAAAAGATGTGAACGAACGCATGTTCGGTGGGTATGGTGATTTTCGCTTCGAACATTGGCGGTTCGGTGTGCAGGCAACTTTCCAAAGATTTGGGTTACCCGTGTCAAAAGGTGATCAGCCATACAAATCAATGTCGTTTGAAGGTGAGGTAAACAGCAATTTTGGTGTTGATTACCATCTTATCATGAATCAAATAAGCGCTTTTGGCGAAGCCGGAATCTCCAAAAACCTGAAGCCAGCATTCGTCAACGGATTAGTTTGGAAGGCGCACCCGCAATGGTCGCTCTCTTTTTTGTACAGATATTACGATCCGGCCTTTCAGTCCTTCAATTCGGGGGCATTTGCCGAAGGAAGCGGAGGCAAAAATGAAGAGGGTTTCTATGCCGCGTTTGAGTATTTGCCGGCATCGAAAATCAAATTAAGCGGACAAACTGATCTTTTTTATTTTCCCTGGATGACTTACCAGACGATTTCGCCTGCCCACGGTCATTCCATGGCATTCCAGGCTGAAGTAGTCATTCAATCAAAAATGACGGCCTACATTCACGCCAGATTTGTCCAAAAACCGCAAAAAACTTCAGGCGCAACTGGTCTCCCCGAACAATGGGACGAAACGACCGCCAAATGGCGGGCCCACTTCGACTGGAAAGTGAACGAAAAGTTTCAGATGAGAAGCAGAATGGAATTGGTCCAATACGGCTATAGGGCAGTCAAAGAGAAAGGATATCTGTTTTTTCAGGATCTCATCTTTTCTCCTTCGGCGAAATTGAAATGCTGGTTTAGGATGGCGTTTTACGATACAGACGGATACAATTCGAGGGTTTATAGTTATGAAAATGACTTGCTGTTCTATTTTGCTATTCCCGAATTTCACGGGGTGGGACTGAGAAGCTATCTGAACCTGAAATGGCAACCCTGCAGGTTGATGACGTTTTATTTCAAGGGAGGATATACCCTGAGGGACGGGGCATCATCCATGGGTTCAGGCAACGACGCCACACCGGGCAATCACCGGTTTGATATAAGAGGTCAGCTTTACCTCAAGTTTTAAATAGAACCATTGTTTTTTCTCAATGAAAACAACTTTATTTGCAATGGAATACCGGATTCGATCAATATCCCAAAAGGTTAAAAAAATCTAAATGGACATCCGATAGCCTGATATTTTGTAACTTTGCAACGCCCTAATTATGGGCAACCGAATTATTAAACAATAGTACAAGCATTCCATGCACAATTTCGATGATATTCGCCCGTATCGTAACGACGAGTTTTCTACCATATTATCCAGGTTATTGAACGATCCCGCCTTCAACAATGTACTGAAAAGTTTGTACAAAGAGGAGGCCTTGTTGGAGCAAATGAAAGCGGGATTGCGCATGACTACCAGTATTGAGGTCTTTCAGGATAAGTTTATTGTGCCTTTGATAAACCGGATTCTAACCGCCAGTTCTGACGGCCTGACCATGAACGGACTCGAAGAACTTGACAAAAATACGCGCTACCTTTTTATCTCAAACCACAGGGATATCATTCTTGACTCAGCATTGATGAACGTGGAGATGCATGCGAGTGGTTTTCGCTCTACCGAGATTGCCATCGGCAGCAACTTGTTGATTTTCCCCTGGATCAATGACCTTGTCCGGATTAACCGTTCATTCATTGTTAAACGCAATATTCCTGTCAAGGAGATGCTTGTTTCCTCGCGTCATTTGTCTGCATACATCAGACAATTGATAACCCGTGGAGCTGATTCTGTTTGGATTGCCCAAAGGGAAGGCCGTGCCAAAGATGGGAACGACATTACCCAACCCGCACTTTTAAAGATGCTGAACATGTCATGCGGGAATGGCTTTTTTGAAGGGTTCAAAGAGCTCAAGATTGTTCCAATGGCGATATCTTATGAAATTGAACCTTGTGGAAATGAGAAGGTTGCAGAATTAAAGAAGCGTCAGGCAGATCCCAATTTCCAAAAAACAGAGAAGGATGATCTGATGAGTATGGTAAGCGGCCTGAGCAATCAGAAAGGAAGAATTCACATACAATTTGGAAAGCAGATTAACGAAGATGTTCTACACCAAATTGCTGTAGAACCAGGAATGAACGAGCGATTGAAATTGCTCGCTGAACAGATCGACAAAGAGATTTACAGAAATTACCGGTTGTTCCCCAACAATTACATCGCCTACGATCTGTTCTTCAAAACTGAGAAGTATGCCTCACAATATTCTGAAGCTCAGAAAGCATCTTACATTGAATTGACCCATCAGCGGTTGCAGCTTGTGAATGAAGATATTGCCGAATCCATGGAGCTGTGGTTGAAAATGTATGCGACTCCCGTATACAACCACGAAAAATTTGTGCTGGGCGAATTGACCGGACTTGAGCTTTAAATTATATATTCAATAGCTTTTCACTCAGCGCAACCAGTGTCTCCTTTTTATCGTTGGTATTGACCAGGACTGAAATATTGTGACGGCTTCCGCCATAGGAGATCATTCTGATCGGAATGTTGTCCAATGCTACAAACACCCTGGAGGCGAATCCCTTCTCCTCTGCAATCATGTTGCCAACAATACAGACGATGGTTTGGTTTTTATCCACTTCAACATCTCCGTACTCTTTTAGCTCATTGACAATCTCCACTAGATGTTTTGAATTGTCAATTGTCACAGAAACTGCTACCTCAGAGGTGGTTACCATATCAACGGCAGTCTTGAAATATTCGAATATTTCAAAGATATTTTTCATGAAACCGTAGGCATTCAACATTCTGCCCGATCTAATTTTGATGGCAGTAATCCCATCTTTTGCCGCTACAGCCTTGATACCCGCACCCTTGCTTTCTCCTGTAATGAGGGTTCCCGGGTCAGGTGGATTCATGGTATTTTTAAGACGTACCGGAATGTTGTTATTCTTTGCCGGTAAAACGGTTTGTGGATGCAAGATTTTTGCTCCAAAATAGGCCAACTCGGCTGCTTCATCGAAAGAGAGAACATCTACCCGTTTGGTGTTTTCAACAAAGCGTGGATCGTTGTTGTGGAATCCATCAATGTCGGTCCAGATTTGGACTTCACTGCTGTTGATGGCCGCGCCAATAAGCGTAGCGGTATAATCGGAACCTCCGCGTTGCAGGTTGTCAATCTCTCCAAGTTCGTTCCTGCAAATGAATCCCTGGGTAATGTAATAATCCGCACGTGGTTTCGCGGAAATAATTTCGTTTAATTTTTGCTTAATAAACCGGTTGTCGGGCATCTTGTCCGCATCAATCTTCATGAAATCCAGCGCTGGAAGCAAAAGAGCATTGAATCCCTCTTCCTGCATAAGCAAAGTGAAAAGTGCGGTAGAGATGAGCTCTCCCTGTGCGAGGATAGCCCTTTCCCCAACTTCGGAGAAAGCGCCGGTGGTAAACGATTTGATGAAATCGAAATGCTCTTCCAAAACTTTTTTGCCCTGATCTTTCACCTCGTTGCTTTTGAAAAGGTCAAAGACAACATTGTAATACTTTTTTTCCAGGGTACTTATCAATGTCAGCGCCGATTCTTTGTTCTTCTTGGTCAGGTAATCGGATATTTCAACCAGGCTGTTGGTCGTGCCCGACATGGCCGATAGCACCACCAATTTCTGTTTTCCATCGGTGATAAGTTTCATCACCGACCTCATATTTTCAATCGAACCTACTGAGGTCCCTCCAAATTTGAATACTTCCATGGTTAACGCTTTAACTGACTATCATTAAGAAGCTACAAAAATAATAATAATCCAAGGTATTGTATGGACAAAAATTATTTTAGTCCAAAATTGAACTTACGAATTGTAAGCAGGAAAATTTCTTCTAACTACTTGACTAATTTTGAGATAGTCCTGAATTCGGCAGCTGTCGAAATGCGTGTTAATTCAAAAAGAATGGATTCTACAGTTGAAACCCTAATCCCTTCCAGTGCAAATCGTTGGAGGGCTATTTGTTTCTCATTAAGATTTCTCGAACTGATACCGTCGGAAATGACAATTGGGTGATAACCATTCTCCATGAGATCAATGGCGGTCTGAAGTACACACACATGCGATTCAATGCCGCAGATCAGCACATTTCTCTTGCCGGATTGTTCCAGGGCATTCAAATAAGTGGGTTCCTCAAAACAGCTAAAGCTCACTTTTTCAATAAAATTGAACGGATCAAAGAGCGAACTTATTTCGCCAATGGTTGATCCCAGACCTTTAGTATACTGCTGAGTCACGATGGTCGGGATATTCAAAACTTGCATTCCTTCGATCAAAATCCGGCATTTTGCAACCAAAGCCTCTTTTTCGGCGATGACCGGGAATAGTCTTTCCTGGATATCAATGACCAGGCCAGTACAGTTTTCTCTTTTTATGCGCATGGTTTTTAGTATATGATTTCAGAAAATTTTCTTCGTTTCAAGACAAAATAGTTCCAGACAACACTCTTGTTTGTCGTAAGGTGGATTGACCTGTTTTTGCTGGTATTTAATATGTTGCGTCTTTTTTTTAAGAGCGATGGAAGATTGCCGTAAAATTTCAAATGTGCCGTGAAAACCCTGCCAAAGGAGTTGAATTCCCCTTTGAAGATGAAAACAAAAGCTGCCAAGCCATCCAAGACCATACGCATGGGTATTTTTGTGGCCAACTGACTCCCCGGTAGGTTTTTAAAAAGGAGATAGAGGTTGTTCCGGAAATTCAGGTGAATCTTCAACGGGTTGTTGTAATTGAGGGTTCCTCCGCCGATGTGGTAGACCACTGAAGTCGGGGCGCAATAAACCTTGTAACCCAGATGCTGTGCCCGCCAGCAAAGATCGATCTCCTCCATGTGTGCCCAGAAATCAGGATCAAATCCTTTGCAAGCTTGCCAGAGCCCTGATCTAACCATCATACAAGCTCCTGTAGCCCAGGATACTTGCATCGCCTGGTCGTATTGGCCAAGATCTTTTTCTACTTTATCCAAAATTCTGCCACGGCAGAAAGGGTAACCATACCGGTCAATAAATCCCCCGGAAGCCCCGGCATATTCGAATTCGTCACGACGGTCGAGGCTCAAAACCTTGGGCTGACAAATTCCAATAGAAGAATCCTGTTCCATCATCTCCACCAGAGGCTCAAGCCATCCGGGTGTCACCTCTACATCCGAGTTGAGAAGAACGAAGTAGTCGGAATGAAGGTTGGCCAATGCCCTGTTGTAACCTTCTGCAAAACCATAATTTTTGTCCAGTTGAAGGTAAACTACTGTAGGAAAGTTATTTTCCACCATCGACCTGCTTTCATCCGTGGAGCCATTGTCCGCAACTACTATTTCCACATTACCCTTGGAACATGAAACGACAGATGGCAGAAACCTTTTCAGGAAGCCGCTTCCATTCCAGTTGAGTATGACAATGGATATTTTTTTACCGCTACTCATGCTTATTGACGATAATTCTTCTCTATGACAGATTGAAATTCGTTGAAATAGTTTTTATTGGTGGCTACAATTTCACCTCCAAAAAGAAAATTATTGCCTCCTTTGAAATCTGTGACCCTACCTCCGGCCTGCCGTAAAATAATGGTTCCTGCAGCCACATCCCACGGACTGAGTCCTGTCTCCCAAAATGCCTCAAACCTTCCGGCCGCAACATAGGAAAGATCGGTAGCAGCCGAACCAAGTCGTCTAATTCCATGCGAATGCACCATCAGGTATTTGATGGTTTCAATGAAGGCATCTGAATTTTTTATCTCCCCATATGGAAAACCTGTCACAATCAGCGCTTCCTGTGTTGTGGAGGCCTCTGAAACATGGATCTCTTTTCCATTCAGCATGGATTTGCTGCCTTTCCATGCATAGAAACATTCATCTTTCGAAATTTCGTAAACCACTCCCAGAATGACTTCATCATTTTCTATCAGTCCAATGCTGACGGCATAAGGAGGCGCCCCATGAATAAAATTTGTTGTACCATCAAGCGGATCGATCACCCAGCGATATTTCTCTCCAGAGTCAAAGGCGGTTCCCTCTTCGGTGATAAAACCAGCCTCTGGCAAAACAGCTTTCAGCCTTTCAACAATCATCTGTTCGGCTTTCTTATCGACATAAGAGACAAAGTTGGCTTTCCCTTTTATTTCAACGAGTTTCAGGTCGAAGTTGTCCCTTTCACCGGCAATAAAAGCCCCGGCATCTTTGGCAATTTCAATTACCGATTGGCAGATCTTTTCCAAATCCATTTTTTTTCTTCAAAAGTAGTGATATTCTGCGGGGAGTGAAATGTTTGAAATGATTAACCCTTCAAACAATTTTTATACAATACAAACCTTTCAAACATTTCTAAAGCAGATCGCTGGCGAGTTCTGCCAGATAGCTTCTTTCACCTTTGAGCAGGTTAATGTGGGCAAAGATATCCTGCCCTTTCATCCGGTCTGTCAGATAGGCCAGACCATTTGACTGCATATCCAGGTAGGGGGAGTCAATTTGCTGGATGTCACCGGTGAAAATCATTTTTGTACCTTCCCCGGCACGGGTAATGATGGTTTTCACCTCATGGGGTGTGAGATTCTGGGCCTCGTCGATGATAAAATAACAATTGGAAAGACTTCGTCCACGGATAAAAGCCAGGGGACAAATCACCAGTCTCTCATCTTTCTGCAGGTCTTCGATCACGTGGTGCTCGTGGGTGTGGGTGTCGAAGCACCGTTTGATGACTGCCAGGTTGTCAAAAAGCGGCTGCATATAAGGCGAAACCTTTTCTTCCGCATCGCCGGGAAGAAACCCAATGTCGCGGTTGCTCAGGGCCACAATCGGACGGGCCAGCATGATCTGATCGTAGATGCTGTGTTGTGCAATGGCAGCCGCCAGTGCAAGCAAAGTTTTACCGGTACCTGCCTTTCCGGTCAGGCTCACCAGTTTAATTTCCGGATCCAGAAGCGCTTGCAGAGAGAATGTTTGTTCCGCATTTCTGGGACGGATACCAAAGGCCAACTTCTTGTCTACCCGTTCCAAACGCGAGCGGAAAGTATTGTAATGCGCCAGGACACTGGCATGCGGACTTTTCAAAATGAAAAACTCGTTTGGAAAAGGTTGTTTTTCGATACCAGACTCTTCAACCGAAAGAAAATTCGTTTCGTAAAGCCTGGCAATTAACTGGTCATCATAATCTTTTATTTCACGTATTCCCTGGTACAGAACCTCTATATCTTCGACTTTGTCATTCTTGTAATCTTCTGCCTCGACATGTAACGATTTGGCTTTGATCCTCAGATTGACATCCTTGCTTACCAGGATGACCTTTCGGGTGGTCTGCTTGTCGCGTAAATATTCGGCAATGGCAAGGATCCGGTGATCGGGAATGTCTTCCCGGAAAGATGCCTTGAGTTGGTCCGAATAGGGTTTGCCCAGTTCAATATAGAGTTTCCCTTTGCCCTGTCCCAGTTGTATTCCTTTGTCAATCTGATTTTTACCAACCAATTCATCCAATATCCTAACGAATTGCCTAGCCTGGAAATTGATTTGATCATCACCTCTCTTAAATTTATCCAACTCCTCCAGAACGGTGATTGGAATCACTACATCATTGTCCTCAAAGTTATAAATGCATTCGCTATCGTGCAAAATGACATTGGTATCAAGAATGAAAGTTTTTGGCCTCTTCATGTTATTGAACGTATTAATTATATCGATGCCAGTATCTCACCTGTTTGTTTCCTTATCCCTGTTTTGCCTGATCGGAGGAGGCGAACCGGAGAAATCATCATCGCTGGCAACGCTTAAAGATAACACTAAAACAATGCGGTGATAGTTTAGACAAAAGGTTTTTTACATCTTTGTATCTACAAATTGTTAGTAAAGTTTACAGAATGAGTTACAATGAGATCCTTGAGTATTTGTACGAAAAACTGCCCTATTACCAGCGAAAAGGACCAGCTGCTTATAAGGGAAGCCTGGATAATACGCTCGCGCTGGACCGGTTGTTTCATCATCCACACCGAAATTTTAGAACCATTCACATAGCCGGGACCAATGGCAAGGGCTCAGTTTCTCACATGCTGGCTGCCATTTTGCAGAAGGCAGGTTACAAAACGGGCTTGTATACTTCACCGCATCTGAAGGATTTTCGCGAGCGCATTCGGTTGAATGGTGAAATGGTGCCTGAGCAATTTGTCGTCGGTTTTGTTGAACGTTTCATTGAAATGAACAAAATCAATCCACTGGAGCCCTCCTTTTTTGAGCTCACGGTTCTGTTGGCATTTGAATATTTTTCCGAACAAAAAGTTGATGTCGCTGTGATAGAAGTAGGCCTTGGTGGCAGACTGGATTCAACAAACATCATTACCCCCGAACTCTCGGTAGTTACCAACATTAGTTTGGACCATACGGCTTTACTTGGCGATTCGCTTGGGAAGATTGCACTCGAGAAGGCAGGGATCATCAAGCGCACTGTACCAGTTGTTATTGGAGAGACCCATCCTCAGACCTCCGTCATCTTCGAAGGCAAAGCGGCTGAAAATCATTCAAAAATTATTTTTGCCGACCGGCTGCTAAAAGCTGATTATTCCATGATTTCGATCGATCAGAGCCAGGTTTTTAACATCAAAAACAGCGATGTAATCCTGTTTGAAAATCTTCGTCTAGACCTTCTTGGTAAATACCAGGCCAAAAATATCTGCACCCTTCTTTGCGCCGTGCAGGAGTTACAAAAGATGGGATGGATAATTTCAACTGCCAATATTAGGGACGGGCTTGAAAATGTTACTGGATTAACCGGCTTAAGCGGAAGATGGCAGACCATCGGCGCCAATCCTCGCATCATTTGTGACACCGCGCACAATGAGGGTGGGATGAGGGAGGTGGTTGCCCAGTTGAGGCAGATTCCCTGTAAAAAGCTGCATTTCATCATTGGGATGGTCAACGACAAGGATATAGCCGGCGTTCTGGCATTGTTGCCGGCCGAAGCCGTTTATTACTTCGCAAAAGCCTCCATTCCCAGGGCCATGGCAGAACATCAGTTGATGCAGATGGCGACCTACTTTGGGTTGAATGGCGCAGCTTATGAAGATGTTCCGACAGCGCTGGCAGAAGCAAAGATGTATGCTGATAAGGATGATCTTATTTTCGTCGGAGGCAGTACTTTTGTGGTTGCCGAGGTAATTCCGTAGGAGCGGGTTTCTTTGGTCATACTTACGGAATAATTTTTTATTTTCACCTGATCAAATTAACTCATGGAAAACTCCCTGGCAGTGCTCGACCACGTCCGACTCAATTTTTCTCCGTCCGGACTTTTTTTTCTAAATATAGCCCTGGCATTTGTCATGTTTGGTGTGGCGCTGGATATTAAGGTGGACCATTTTACAAACCTGATAAAAAGGCCAAAATCTGCTATCGTTGGATTTACAAGTCAGACTTTTCTGTTGCCTGCATTTACCTTCTTGTTGGTCATTTTCCTCAATCCAACACCGACAATTGCCTTGGGTATGATTATGGTAGCTGCGTGTCCGGGTGGAAATATTTCGAATTTTATCAGTTCACTGGCCAAAGGGAATGTGGCCCTGGCGGTCAGCTTAACGGCGATATCTACCTTGGCTGCCATATTTTTTACCCCATTTAATTTTGCTTTTTGGGGGAATATGTACATTCATTTCTACAATGCCCATAGCGCCGCAAGTCTCGTCCGTCCCTTGGAAATTGATAATTACCAGATGTTCGAGACGGTATTTATCCTGTTGGGGATACCGGTCATAACCGGACTTTTCATTGCAAGAAAATTTCCGGTTTTCACTGATAAAATTAAGAAACCAATAAAAACAGGCTCTCTGGTGTTTTTCGTTTTGATGGTCATTACCATGTTGGCCGCTAATTTTTCCCAGTTTATGACCTACATCCATCTGGTATTTTTCTTTGTCCTGTTGCAAAATGGGATAGCCATGACCACCGGCTATTTCTTTAGTTCACTCTTTAAATGTTCACAGCAAGATAAAAGAACCATCGCGATTGAGACGGGAATTCACAATTCGGGTTTGGCGCTGGCGCTCTTGTTCAATCCAAAGATATTCCCGCCGGAAATGGAGTTAGGGGGCATGGCTGTTATCGCTGCCTGGTGGGGCATTTGGCACATCATCAGTGGTTTAACTTTATCCTGGTACTGGTCCAGGCGACCTGTAATTGCCTGAAATGGAGAAGAGATCAATTGGTTATGAAGCATTGAGGGTTTATGTGCGTTTTGCTTTTTGGTTGACGCACAAGAAGGTAATTGTCATTGGCAGTGATCTGATACCAAAAGATCAGCCCATCATCTTTGCCGCCAATCATCAAAATGCACTGATGGATCCATTGGCCCTGGTTTGCACCAATCCTTTGCAGACCTTGTGGTTGGCAAGGGCTGATATTTTTAAAAGCGGACTAGCCAAACCAATCCTAAAATTTATGAAGATGCTTCCCATTTACCGTATCCGTGACGGCAAGGAGAATCTGAACAACAATGAGGAGGTTTTCGATCAGGTTACAAAAGTTTTGGAAAACAGAGGATCGACCGCCCTTTTCCCGGAGGCTGCTCATTCAGGGAAAAGGCAGATGCTTCCTCATAAGAAAGCTATTCCCCGTATTGCCCTTGAAGCAGAGGCAAAGAACAATTTTCAGCTTGGATTGAGGATTGTCCCTGTGGGCATTTATTACGACCATTACTGGAATTTCAACCGTACGCTGATGGTCCAATATGGCGAATCAATAGGAATCAGTCAATACAAAGAGCGGTATGCTGAGAATTCACAAACTACCATGATCGCCCTTCGTGATGAGATCCATCGCATGCTGCTGCCCCTAACAATGCAAATCAATAGTACCCAATACTATCTGGATTATGAGAATATACGGATGGTAGCAGAAGAGGAGTATTCAAATTATCAATTTTTTAGCAATAATCCATGGATGCAGCAGTTCCAGGCAGGTCAAGAGCTTGTTAAAGAACTGGAACAATTTGAAATTAAGCAACCTGATGGATTTGATTTGTTGAGGAAGAGAACAGCAGCTTATTTCGAAAGCCTTAAAAATTCCGGTTATTCAAACCTTCAGGTCGTCAAAGTTGGTCGAACAAGCTATGTAAAACTACTGATGCAGTTTTGTAAAGCGCTTATCACCCTTCCATTGTTGGCAACCGGTTTTTTGGTCTGCTATCTTCCTTATAAGCTTCCGCGCGTTGTACTTACCAGGAAGGTCAAAGATCCGGCATTCAAGAGTACCTTTATTTTTGTTTCAGGATTGATACTTTTTCCAATATTTTTCCTAATCGAAAGCCTGTTGATTGGATTATTTTCCGGTTCTTTTATGGTAGCAATCTTCTCTTTTGTGGCCATGCCTTTCATCGGTAAACTCGCTTTCAACCTGCTGGAATTTGATCGGAATTTGATCCGGGTGATTAAGTTGAAGACCCTTCGCAAATCTATTTTTATGCAATTGGAAAAAGCACGCCTCGGGGTTCTTGAATTAGTTCCCGGAAAGTGGAAGGCATGGGCTGAATAATAACTATCCTTTCTTTTGGAACAATGGGTTATAAGTTTTGAATGAGTTCTTCCTTCAGCAGGTTTACAAGACTTTTTACAGGGACGATTTCCGAGCATCGGTAAGCGTTGGCTCCCGCAAAGGCAAATGCACTTAACAACTCGCCTCTCGATGCCTCTCCGAGTACGCGGGCGATGCAATAGGGAGCCGTTCGGGGATCGCATGACCTCAGACAATGATGGGGACATCTGAATGGAATGGTTTCACCCATTGAGACCCTTTTCGTAAACTCGTTTCTGATGACCCTGCCTGGCAATCCTACCGGACTTTTGATGATGGCAATATCTTCTTTGGTAGCAGAGATATAGGCTTGTTTGAAATCATCGTGGACATCGCATTCATCAGTGCAAACAAACCGGGTAGCCATTTGTACCCCGGATGCGCCTAACTTTAAGAATTTTGCTATATCGGCTCCATCCCAGATTCCACCTGCGGCAATAACAGGGATTTTTTCTTCCAGTGTTCCAATAAATTCGACCAGTTCCGCTACCAGTTCTTCGAGCGATCTGGCTGTATTGTTGAGGATGTCGTCGTATGAAAAACCCAGGTGCCCACCGGCCAAAGGGCCCTCAAGGATCACTGCATCAGGCACTTTGTTGTAATTCTGTTTCCATTTTTTGTAAATAATGTTGAAGGCCCTGGCAGAAGAGACAATGGGTATCAACTTAATATTTGATCCTTCTGTCAGTTTTGGAAGATCCATCGGCAACCCCGATCCACAAATTATCATATCCACAGATTCCTGGACGCAAATCTTTATGAGTTCTTCGTAATTGGATAAAACCACCATCACATTTACACCGATTATCCCATTGGATTGGGCGCGTGCTTTTCTAATGACATCCCGCAAACCAATATTATTTACCTCAACAAATTTTGATGCCGAAACATTTTCGAAATCGCCCAAACCCACGCTGGCAATAACCCCGGCACAACCTTCATTGGCAA
Source organism: Prolixibacteraceae bacterium (assembly GCA_023228025.1). Taxonomy (GTDB): domain Bacteria; phylum Bacteroidota; class Bacteroidia; order Bacteroidales; family Prolixibacteraceae; genus CAINVV01. Next base: position 16,140 of record JALOCD010000012.1, read on the forward strand.
CGGCAGATGCCAGGTTCGCTCCCGAAACCCTAACACCCATGCCTCCCTGAATGATGGGAGGATAAATTTTTAGGTCCCCGATTTGTAATGTTGGAATTGTTCTATCAGACATTTGGATGGGAAATTCGTTAATAGTTCTTCAAATAACATTATTTTTTTTGGAATGTCAAATTAATTTTGAAATTTGTTACAATGTGCATGCTTATTTAGGTTCATTGAGCCGGTGAACTGGCAGGTCGCATTTTCAACCTGACATCGAAGGTGTTCCCGTATTGATTAGTCATTTAGACCCTTCCCATTAAGGGAGGAAGTTTAGTACTTATTTTTGTTCATGTCTTTTTTGTAGTTCTTTATGATTTTTCCAAAATCTTTGTCTTTTTTTCGTTTCTCTGCAATTGTGGATTCAAAATGTTCTTTTTCTTTTTCCATTTTTAGGTAATTTTCATAGGAAGCTTTGTCTATTTCTCCTTTTTCAATGGCTTCAAGAACTGAACAACCAATCTCATTTGTATGGGTACAATCTTTGAACTTACAATTTTGCGAAAGTCTGAAAATTGTATCGAATGTTGTCTCCAATCCATAAGCTGTATCAACAATACCAACTTCCCTCATTCCAGGATTGTCAACAAGTATTCCACCATTTTCCAACACAATTAATTCTCTGTGACTTGTAACGTGTCTGCCTTTGTTTGTACTTTGGCTAATTAAATCTGTTTTCATGATAGTCCTTCCGGAAAGATTATTCAACAAAGTAGACTTTCCAACTCCCGAAGAACCAAGCATACAAAAAGTCTTGCCCTTTTCAATGATCAGTTTTAAGGCATCGTATCCTTCTTTTGTCTCATTGCTAATCGCAAAAACTGAAATATTATTTATACGTTGATTTATGCATTCAATAATTTCATTTTTAGAGTGTTCATTTATCAAGTCAGTTTTTGTTAGTACAATTATCGGAACTACTTTAGATGAATAACAAATAGTCAGGTATCTTTCAAGTCGATTGATATTAAAATCCCTATCGACTGCTTGAACCAATAGTGCATAATCTATATTTGTAGCAATTATTTGTATTTCTCCAACTTGACCAACAGCTTGTCTTGCAATGATTGAATATCGCGGCAGTATTTTATGAATAATCGAAAAGTCAGAATCATAAGTTGTCAATGCAACCCAATCGCCCACTGCAGGAAAATCCTCGCGACTTTTCGCCGAAAACCGCAAATGCCCCGTAATCTCGGCTTCAAATTCTCCGTACTCTGTCTTTACAATATATCTTTCCTTGTGTTCAGAAACAACCCTGCCAATCTCAAAATCTTTAAGGTTATTGTCAATCCTTAACTTTTCAATTTTGTCATTGTATCCAAAATCTTCTAATTTCATTTTTGTTTCTTATGTCGCGGTGTCTTTTTAGTATTGAGCACAACATTCCGACGCCAAGTGCCGGGCGGGTTATGATTTTGGTTAGTTACGGATGTTATTATAATTACGGCAGGGTAAATGAAAGATCTTACTTAACCTACACGGCATTTAGCGTTTATTATGCACTGGGCCTAATAGAATTCTCAAGCTTTTTGTTTTTGAAATAATCAACGATTTCTTCCTTTGTCATTTTGGACAATTTCTTACTTAGTCTGTCCCTTTGTTCGCGCATGAATTTCACAGCATCAAACGTTTTGTCAATCGTAGTTTTCATAGGTCATAAAATCTCTTGGTGAACGAATTTCTAATTGCTTGTAACCATTTTTAATATTGATTGAATTGTAACCTTGGATTCTTTGAACATTTACAATATGCTTAAAATTCCAACTTAACAAAAAGTCTGCTCTATTAATCGTTGCTAGCGCAATATGTAAGCAATCATCAAAACTAGTTTGCCCAACTACTTTCTCCGAAATATATTGAGACGCTAATTCAACAGCTTCATCTGAAGCATCAATAAATTCAGTGCTTTCAACTTTAATGCTTTTAACCAAATCTTTTACTTTTTCAGGTGCGAAACTTAATTCTTCTTGGGTGATCGTTGAGAATAAAAGTTTGAACTCACCATTCTGAAATCTCTTGAAAAGTGGAATAGTGAATTCGGCAAATTCTTCATCAAAAAAGCCACCGAAAACGGACGTGTCAATGTAAAGTCTTTGTTTCATGCAATAAAATTACAAATTAATTTGAGGATTCTATCAGGTTATGGGCATCTGCTTTGAGCCTTGTGCATAACGGTTGACGCTAAAGGCCGGGCGGGTTCATGATTCGTTTTTCTGTCCAATTGTTAGGTGTTGCCGACAGGTAAAAATTTATGCGTTCACTTCATTCCCGCATGGCATTTAGCGTTTGTTAGCTGCTTGTGGCCAGAGTGTTATTCGATTGATTCTCATGTTCTCGCAGTTTCTTAATTTGAAAATCATTGATCCAATGTGTCGCATAGGCTTTTTCAATTATTTCGTTACCCGATTTGCTAAAACGGAGTTTCCGCTTGGCACCCTTCCCATATTTATTGTAACATGTCCATGATGGTTTCAAGTTCATTCTTACGGCATTATTTTTCATGATTTGGTTGATGGTGCCGAGCTTGCTTAGGTTTACTTTACACACTTTCTCGAGGTATTCTACTTTACCATTTCTCCAATTCATATAGTCCACTTGTGATAAATAGTCAAGCTGAATTAGAATGTCAACAGAGCAAATAGTACCTTTCTTTTCGGATAGTTCATGGATTATCTTTATGATTTGCTTTTCTAATTCAGAGTCTTTCATTTGCTATTATCTGCTTTCTTTCATGCTTTGTTTCCAATACATTATTTATTTCTGGCGGGAAGAAATCCTTTTAAGCCACTTTCAACGTAGGAAGCTACACGCAGGGGCGGACTGCGGGCGATTTCCTGTCAAACCGATAAACTGCTTGAGCGGAAAGATACCCACCGAAAACCACTGCTGCCGCACTTGACGGGTAGCTGAAGTTATGTGTAGCTTTTCAATGTGTCATTTTATTTGTTGGTTTTGTAAATTTAATTCGCTCACCTGTCCACAAAGTCAAATTCCCAGATGTGTCCAAAATTGAAAATTCAACTTCATATTTACTACTGTTGTCAAATACGAAGGCACCAGAACACATATCGTGTCCAACATAAATTTGATTGTTCCTAGGTTCTAAATAATAGGCAGATTCTTTACCAGATGCTAAATTCTTGACAATTGTCTTGATGATTAAGTCAGAACTGTCTTTGACATGAAAGTCAAAGACAACAAAATCGACATCTCCGCAGCCATAAAATTCAAGTATCTTTTTAAGAACTTTGGGTTTTGATAATAAAATTGGATTATCAGTATCAGACCTATCGACAACTTTATACTTTATAAATTCCAGCTTATTTGACTTATAATTATATCGGGTAAAAGCTTCTTGATTCGGCAAACTGTCAATACATAGTGTGTATTCAAGTCCGCTCTCAAGCTTAGTTTCTGGTGTCAACAAAGCTTGGGTTAAATAATATTGTCCAATACAAATTTCTTTAACCATGAGATTAACTTTCTTTTCTCCGCTTTTAAAATATACAGGGTATTTTTTGTTAAGACCAAGTATAATTTTTTGACTTTCGGCATACCCCTCAAGAACTATAATTGAATTTTGGCCTAAGGTCTCTCCTTCGGGAAAAACTCGAATACCAGTATCTTCACAGTCTGCGAAAGCAGAGGATGTCAAAAACAAAGCGAATAATATTATAAGTCCAGTCTTCATAAAGTTACACATAACTCGTTTATAAGCACGGGAAATCCGATGTTAGCATGCTAAATTGGTTGGGTTGATATGGTTTTTGGTTCTTATTTGATCCGAAAATACGGATTATTTCTTATAGATTATCAAAGGGACTTGATATTTTCAACAAACTTTTTTCACTGACATGTGTGTATATTTCTGTGGTTTTGGAACTCTTGTGTCCCAGCAACTCCTGAATATACCTGAGGTCGGTACCTGCTTCCAGAAGATGGGTTGCATAAGAATGCCTTAACCAATGAAGGGTTACCGGTTTTCTGATCCTTGCTTTTCTTATGGCAATCTTCAATACTTCCTGGAGACTTGATTCCGAATATTGTTCTCCTGCATTCTGTCCTTCAAACAACCATTTTGCAGGTTTGTACAATTTGTAGTAATCCCTGAGCATTGTAATTACCTTGTCCGAAATAGGAACTACCCGATCTTTCATTCCTTTGCCATTGAGAATAATCAAAAGATGCCTTTTCGAATCAATTTGAAGGGGCTTCAAATTTAATAATTCCCCCCTCCTAAGCCCGCAGGCATATATAAGACTTAGCATGGTCCGGTGTTTCTGGTTTTGAATGTTTTGTAGTTTCGCTGCCACCTCCCCACGCTGGCGCGGATTTGTAATCCGTGCCCACACAATTGACGTCATATGTGTCTTATCTCCAGTCGTTTTATTCAATAACAAATATGTCCAACATCCCTTTCTCTCCAGAATAATCGATAGCACTACTGTAAACATAATCTTCAGATCGAAAAACCAATCCTTCCTCTACTGGGTTTTGGTGAATGTAGTTTAATTTCTGAGTAATTACGGCATTACTCCAGAGTTCGATGGGGCTATTTTCCGATTGCCAAAATCTAATGCCTTCCGGGGTGGAAAAATGTTGTAGAAGCATTTCACGCCTACTTTCGAAATCATTATCCACAATAGCTTTAAAGATAGCTTTGCTGGTATGTTTTTTGAAATCACGAAGAATTTCTGATAATGATTGTTTCCCCTCTGCTCTTACAATCATATGAACATGATTGGACATTATACACCATGCAAAGAGTTCCAATCCTTTCAGTTTTTGGCAATACGCCAGGTTTTCTACCACGATGTCTTTGTATGCATTGCGCGTAAAAACATCTACCCAGCCTTGAACGGTAAAAGTTATAAAATAGAGGCCATCAGGATTATGAAATTTATATTTTCTACTCATTACCAGAATGTTGTTGTTATGCATTTAGATAAATAGTAAAGGCACGGATTACAAATCCGCGCCAGCGCGAGTCGCGTTTGAATTTTTCCGGATGAAACTCACTACAAGGAATGTACCAACATTGTAGCGAACCACTCCACCTTGCCTTCGTGTGTGTCTTTAAAAGCCTGATTAGCTTCGAATCGTATTCAAGAATCAACTGTACGACGGGTTCAGATCCGCGTAGGAGATACCTCAATTCTATGTCTGCTTCCGTATTTTCCATGTGGTTAACTTTAGGGTCTTACATAAAGTTAACCAATTTAGAGGAGAAAAAGTAATGTTTTGGAAAAGAAGAAATCAAATATTGGCTGTTGTTAACCGCTCCAGCCGCTCCCGCGCGATTGTATCGCGTGGTTGTACAAAAGTTAATTCCTATTCTTATCGATTCTCTGTTAGCGTCTGGTTTTATGAGCCCGGTCCTCCTCGCGAAAGAGGCTTCGCAGTTAGGGTCTGCCGGACGATGTCATAGATGTTTGGTAGAATGGAACACCGCGCGATGCAATCGCGCGGGAGCGAGAGCTAATTACAAATTGTAAAACCTTATCTCTAATAGCCAACCTTAGTGGAAAATGATATTGCACCGGACTTTAACCTTATTACCTTATTCATTCAGTAATCAGCAGTGCTAAGTCAAAATTTTCTCTAAATGATACCTTTGGATAAGGTAATAAGGTAAGGGTTCAATCAACTATTTTTTCTACTAATGTGAAAGGAAAAGATAAGGTTCTAGAACCTAAAATTTATCTGAAAGTTCAAGTAGGTAATGTTGCTGGATTAGTTCTACAATAAAATATGAACAATTTCTAAATTGAAAGTCGCTGTTGTTCAATAACTCTTCCTAAACCTTTTCGATCAGATCTTTCAAAAGATCAATCCATGCCGGCATATCATTGAGACTTTCAACATATTCAAGGTGTTCCCCGCCTGCATCCTTAAACTGTTTCCGGTAATCAATCCCAATTTCGACGGTCGTTTCGAGGCAATCAGATACGAAAGCGGGGGCAACAACCAAAATGCTTTTAACCCCTTCTACCGCTTTCCCAATCAAAACCTTATCTGAATAGGGTTTGAGCCATTTATCGGAAAGCCTAGATTGAAAGCTTTGTGAATATTTTCCTTCGGTCAACCCAAGTTTGGACGCCAATAGCCGTGTCGTTTCATAGGTGGTAGCTTTGTAGCAGAACTTCCCATGATCGGGTAGCTTCAGGTTGCAGGTACAGTTTTGACAATCAATGCTCGGATGCACGCTGTTGATGTGGCTAAGGGGTAATCCGTGATAGGAAAAGAGCACGTGATCGAACCTTTCTGGCTGGTAACTCCTGATCCGGTCTGCAAACGCATCTATAAACAGAGGGTGGTTGTAGAACTGTCCAATGAATTTGACCTCCGGTACAACGGTCCATCTTTTCACCTGTTGCATCACGGCTTCAATGGCCGTTCCTGTGCTGGAAGAGGCATAATGCGGGAACATCGGGACCACAATAATGCTGGAGAAAGCCTCTTTCCGGATACGTTCCATGACCTCCCGGATATTCGGATTGGCATACCGCATGGCAATAAAAAATGAATAATTGCCGCCAAATTTCTCCTGCAGCTTATCCTTTACAGCATTACCGTTCACGATCAGCGGAGAGCCTTTTCCCGTCCAGAGTAATTTGTACAGCATGGCTGATTTGGGTGCGCGGAAAGGGACGATGATAAAATTTACGAGTATTTTTCTGAGTAGCCACGGTAAATCAATAACCCGGGGGTCGTTCAAAAATTCGAAGAGATATCTGCGAACATCTCCCACGGAGGGGGAGTCGGGCGTGCCCACGTTGATAAGCACAACAGCTGTTTTATTTGAGTTCATGTGGTTAGGAGAGATTGATCCAGTCGATATTCTTTCTGAGCAGTTGCAATGTTTCATATTCGGCGCTACCGGGCAATACCGCGTTTTTATATTCCCAGGCGGCCGTGGCTGGTAAACTGATCAAAATAGACTCGGCATTACCATTCGAATCAAATCCAAATTTGGTACCCCGATCATAGACCAGGTTAAACTCGACATACCTTCCGCGCCTTAATTCCTGCCACTCCTTCTGGGATGGGCTGAAAGGTTGCCCCTTTTTCGCCTGGATGATGTTCCCGTACAGTGTCGGATAAGCGCGCGCCACATCCATGGTAAATGCCAACAATTGTTCAAAGCTGATCGTTTCACCCGGTTTCTGGCGGTCGAAGAAGATTCCGCCAACTCCCCTGGTTTCATTGCGGTGCGATATGAAAAAGTAATCGTCGGCCCACTGCTTGAACCGGGGATAGAAGTTAGGATCATACCGGTTGCAGATATCTTTCAAATTCCGGTGGAAATTTCCGGCTTCATGCACGTCCACATAATGGGGCGTCAGATCGATGCCCCCGCCAAACCAGTGTGTCCCGTTGTCGAGGGAGAAATAGCGGACATTCATGTGAATGATGGGCAGTAGCGGACTGACGGGATGCATGATGGACGAAATGCCTGTGACCGAATAATGGTTGGCCTTTTCACCCAATATGCTTTCCATTTGAGGCGTAAATTCGCCACGCACGAAAGAAAAATTGACGCCTCCTTTTTCGATGGCATCACCTTGGCCAATCACGCAGGTTATGCCGTAACCAACCTCTTTCTCCCAGCAATCTTCCACGAAAGTTGCTTTGCCATCGGCTTCTTCGAGTGTCCGGCAAATCTCCTTTTGAATGCCTGAATATATTTTTGCGACCCCCTCTACCTTACGATTTTCATTCATCACCAGATCATTTTGCTAATCCTTCCTTGCGGGAATTTGTTTTCCGTTTAAAAGGGTTTTACGCCTTTAAGCCCGAAAGGTTATGCAAAAAAATCCTATTTAGTCAGCGACTCGAGGATAGGTGTTTCAATCTCATTTGAACAATTGCCCGGCTATGTGTATATTTGTTCAATCAACTATCCGGAGAGTCATGCAGATCTCCCTCTTTTGAATTATACGATTACTAATGACATCCATATTAACCGATTTGACACTTGTCATCATATACCGGAAATAATTGAGGGTCAGTTCTTTGGATGTATTTTTAAGCTTGGCGAATACTTTACTGTCTTATCAATATTTTTTTGAACATACAAATTCAGAATTATTTATCATTTTCAATTGTCCATTTTCAATTGTCCATTGTGATCTACTTAATAATATAACTATCAAAATGAAGGAGAATAAATTTTACAATTCGCTGCTGAAAGGTGGTATCGCTACCCTGGTGCTGACATTATTTTTTCTTTTTTATACTGTAGGGAAGAGTTCAACACAAGAGCTACTAATAGCCCTGCCTTTTTTTTTGATTTTCTATTTTACACAGTTTGTTTTGGGATGGGACCCGGTTGTAAACGTTTTTGCTGCATGGAACGGGAAAAAAAGATGGAAAGTCCTTTTGTTCCCCACAACAATGCTTGCCCTGTACTTTACCTACCTTGGATTAAATGGTCAGAATATTTTGGAAGGAAATCCGGGACTGCTGGTCTATACCCTTTACTTTCCTGTTCTGGTGTATGGATTGATCAATGACCCAAGCCGGAAAATTAGCTGGATTGATTTTACGGTATTCGTTCTGGCGCTCTTTCCTTTCAATTTCATTGGCCTAAAACAAAATAGCGAGCTTCCGATCCATGGCGTTGGATTCGACGCGATCTCCCATGTAATGATTATTCTATCCGGCGTTTATGTTTTTGCCATCGTCAGAGGCCTGAAGGAGGTTGGTTTCGTTCCGGAAATCAATTGGAAGTCGCTGCGGACTGCTCTTTTGGTCTGGTTAGCATTCTACGGGTTCGTCTTTGTATTCGGACGGTCTGTCGATTTTATTCAGGTCGTTGGATACAGCGATCCGGCGGATATCATGATCAAAACGATCCTTTTTACCCTTGTAACCAGTTTTTTGCACACCGCCCTGTTCGAAGAGCTGTTTTTCAGGGGAATTCTTCAAAATATGCTTACCAGGAGAATTGGTCAGGGAAAGTCGTGGATGGTGTTTTGGCTGGTTGGATTTATCCTGCTATTGATCGGTGCATTTGTAGTGGGATATACGCTTGAAGGCAAAATGAAGTGGTTCCCGGCATTGGTGACGGTAGTTCTGTTCACTTCGGCTTACTTTCTTGAGAAATCAGGAAAATTTGGGATGGGCGTATATACTTCGCTGGCAATCACCGGTGTAACCTTCGGATTGGTTCATTATCATGCCAAGTCTATCATTTACATCGGATTGGCTTGTGTGGCAGGCTGGGCTTATGGATATACCTACAACAAAACAAAAAATGTGTTTTACAGTGCACTGGTTCATGCACTTGTCAATACCGGAGTGCTGATATTCGGCCTTAAAATGATGAGATAAAAAAGATAGTTTGAAATGTTTGAAATGTTTGCCCTTCGACTTCGCTCAGGAACCGGAACTTTTTCTAACATTTTCCTGTAGGTTCTCAGGGACTGGAGACTCTAATAACATTTCAAACTCATCAAACAATTCAAACCCTTCAAACAAGGAATAACAATCAACCTGCTATGACTACTACAAAAAAAACTGCCCGCTGGAAAAAGATTCTTTTAATTTTGACTATCCTGGTATTTGTTCTCTACTATTTCCTTTTTGCTTACCCCTTCCGGGGAATGTTCTTTAACCAGCAGAGGCATACCAATCCTCCCTTGACACCTGCCTGGGCGCTGGAATGCTGGTTGTGGGAGGACGATATCAACACGGCGGAACGGGTGGATACACTATTAAACGGCTATGCAAAATATGATCTTCCTGTCAGAACAATCCTCATAGATAGTCCCTGGAGCCTGAGGTACAACGATTATGAAATTGATACGCTGAAATATCCCCACCCCAAAGAGTGGTTCTTAAATCTTCAGGACAGAGGGTACAGGGTTGTCTGCTGGACCACCAACATGGTGAACAGTTACAGCAAGAGCACCAGGATAAAAGAGTCGGAAGATTTTTTCAAAGAGGCATCCGATAAGGGATATTTGGCAGGTCATGGTGAGAAGAACAGTTGGTGGCAAGGCAAAGGGGGATTTATTGACTACTCGAATCCGGATGCGATGAAGTGGTGGAGAGGCCGGCAACAAAACCTTTTCGACCTGGGTATCGACGGTTGGAAGCTGGATGGTACGGCCACGCTGTTCTACACGACCATTGCCGGAATTCCGTTTGCTTACAAAACAACCAAATCGGGATTAATGTCCACCCGAACATACATGGACCATTACTACCGCGATGAATTTTTCTGGGGATTGACCCAAAATCCCGAATTTGTGACACTGGCGAGGTCTATTGACAAGTGGTACCATCCCGAAGGTTTTGCACCGCTGGATGCGGCGCCGGTTACCTGGGTAGGCGACCAGGTACATGGCTGGGAATCCAAGGGCATAAAACGTGCGGAGGAGGGAAAAGCCAAGGACCTCGCATTTGATGGAATTGAGGGCATTGAAAGCGCCATCAAAAGCATTCTTGCAGCCGCGAAGTTGCGCTACAATGTAATTGGTTCTGATATTGCCGGTTTCTCCGGGAGTAATATTCCACCTCGCTTGTATATGCGCTGGACCCAATTGTCAACTTTCTGCGGACTTTTTCTTAACGGAGGCCATGGCGAACGTGCACTTTGGCATCGCACTCCCCAGGAGATGGAGGTAATTCGCAAATTTTCGTGGTTGCATACCGAGTTGGTCCCCTATATGTACAGCTATGTGGTAACCGGGCATCAGGGTGGGAGAGTGCTGCAAAAACCGATAGACGGAAAGTACCACTATCTCTTTGGCGAAGATTTTGTGATTGCCCCGATTTATCAGGACAACCTAAAGAAAGAGGTGACCCTGCCGGCCGGGAAATGGAGGTATTTTTTTGATGATAAGACTTTGATAGAAAGCAGCAAGCCAATAACTTTCGAGCGGGAGTATCCTCTGGAAGAATTTCCCGTTTACATCAGGGAGGGTGCGATCGTACCATTGAATGTTGAGCGCAGTTATACCGGTTTGGGAACAGAGGCCAACAAAGGTTCGCTGACATGGTTGGTTTATCCGGGCGTCGACAACCATTTCACGGTGTACCATCCTGATAAGAGTGGCAGTTCAACGGTCTCCATGACCAATTTTACGGATCGGATAGAGCTGATTCTTAAGGAGATGAAAAAGTCATCGATTTTCAATGTCCGCATGGAACAAAAGCCTTCGGGAGTCTCTTTCAATGGCACCATATTGAGTGATTCAACAGATTATCAGTATGATGCCGTCAAGTCTCATCTAACTGTCAAAATACCAGTAATAAGAGATGGCACCCTGACAATCAGAAAATAGTATAATACCAAAACTCATCTCTCATCTCTCATCTCTCATAACTCATAACTCATAACTCATAACTCCTAACTCCTAACTCATAACTCATAACTCATTTCTCATAACTTCAACACGTATCCCACCGCATCCTGTTCAACAGTCAAATCAGGTTCTACCCCTTTCCCATGGTAACTTTTTCCATTTTTGTCATAAAATTGGGCGAATGGGATGAGTATCCGATACTGTTTGTCCAATTCATAAATATTGGTCAAAGCGGGAGTTCCGGCACTCTTTTGTCCAACCAGTATAGCCAGTTTTTCGATTTTAAGGTAGATGGCCAGAGCTTCAGCAGCATTTGAACTCCATTTGTTGATTAGATAATAGACCTTGCCTTTGAAGGTTGGCGATGCAGTAACTGTCTTTAAATAGAAGCCTTTTTCACTAAAGCTCACATTGGTTAAGCCCGAAAATTCCAGTGGATTTTTAAGCAATTGTACCCAATTGGCCGGTTGCGGTATGGTATTTTCGGTTTCTGTCCACCGTCGGGTAAGATAACAACCCCAATTGGCAGGTAGGGGAGTTAAATGGTTGGCCAGCAAAAGAGCTGAAATGATTGAATGGTTTCTGCTTCCTTCAGCCTCAATGATCAATTTTTTGATGTTTTTGTCCTGGATTTCTTTGAATAGTTGATCCATCTCCTCTTTGGTATCAGGGAGGTTATTGAGAAAGAGGATCGCATTGTTTGCTGAGAGGATTTTTAGGGCATTGCTCTTTTTCTGTTGCGGATCCGGCGCTTTTTTGTTTAGTTTCCTTATTTCATGAGGAATTTGCTGTAGTTTCTTTCCAAGCCACATCATCGTCATTGCCAATTCATAGTCGTCTGCAATTTTAGATTGAAGGCCATTAATCTCGCTTTTGAAATTTTGCCAGTCAGAAGATTTTTTCAGATTAGGGTCCCAGTAGAATTTCTCTATCAAAGAAAATGAGTTATTGATCAGGGCGGGATAATCCCTTAAAGGCTTATCTGAGGCTACTTTCTTCCCCTTCAGCAGGGTTGTCCTGTTTTTGTCGTCGGTGAGCAATCCGTAGAAATTGTCATTCCAGGTTTTGGCTTTCAGCGAAAATATTTTGTCTGGGTAATCGATTCTTCCATCATAGTGGAGGGTATCTGCATGATAGGAAACTTTGCCTTCCCCATGCATCAATTCTGGATATTTGACTTTCCCTGCCGTTTTTGCCACCAGGTACATCAATGATCCTGCCATTTCTCTCAAAGCATCTTTCCTGGTATATGTTTCAAAAGTGTTATTCCCGGGATTAATACGGATGGTAAGCAGTAATTCTTCACCCCTTTCGTTTTCAATCTGCCAGAAGGTTTGAGAAAAGCCATTGATTGATAAGAATATAAAGAGTGAAAATAGTTTAAGTCTGGTCATTGTCTCAGAATAGATGGATTCGGTTAAAAATAGATTTTTATTCCAATATTTTGGCATTAAAAAAGGGAATAACCTTTCGCTATCCCCTTTTTAATCCAATAATTTTTTTTTAATCCAACAAATCCTAATCCAAGTTTTGCGCATCAATCACCGCAATGGCGATCATGTTGACCACATCACGAACAGAACAATGCATCTGCATCACTTGCATGGATTTGCGGTTTCCAACAAGGATAGGACCCAAAGTTTCACATTCCGCGATGTGCTGCAGACTGTGAAGAGCTATGTTTGCAGAACTTAAATTAGGAAATATCAATACGTTGCAGTCCTTTTCCGCCAGTTTGTTGAAAGGGTACATGGCATTGCGTACCTTCTTGTCTACCGCAACGCTCAATTGCATTTCACCGTCGACAATCATCTCGGGATAGGTCTTGTGGAGAATTTTCACAGCCTCGCGTACCCTGGTTGGGGAGGGTTCGTGGTTGGAGCCAAAGTTTGAGTAAGACAACATGGCCAGGTGCGGTTCGATATTGAATTGCCTGACCACTTTGGAGACCTGAACAGCGGCATCAACCAGATTGTTCACGTCAGGGGCTGAGTCGATGGTTGTGTCGGCCAGGAAGTAAGTGCCTCTTTGGCTGATAACCAGGTGCATCCCTAAGATCTTGTTGACATCGGGTTTCTTGCCGATTACCTCCAAGGCTGGTTTGATAGCATCGGTATAACGGGTGGAGTAGCCTGAAACCACAGCATCCACATCCCCGCATTCCAGCATCAGCGCTGCAAAATAGTTTTTGTCAAACATTTTGTCTACCGCTTCTTCGAGTGTCATACCTTTGCGTTCGCGTTTTCCGAAGAGGACTTCGGCATATCTGCGGCGAAGTTTATCGTTGGGCCTGCTCCTGTTGTCGATAATTTCTACTTCGCCGAAATCGAGTTCGTTCTCTTCAATCAGTTTTCTGATTTTCTCCTCGTTTCCAATCAGGACCGGTGTGGCCATCTCCTCCTGATAGGCAATATTTGCGGCTTTCAATACTTCATAATCGCTGGCATCAGGGAAAGCAACTTTCTTTGGCTCCTGCTTTGCTTTGTCGATCATCATCGAAATCAGCTTGTTTTCAGATCCCAGCCTGTGGCCTAGTTCTTCAGTATAGGCATCCCAGTCGGTGATTTCAATCCTTGCTACGCCTGATTCCATTGCTGCTTTGGCAACAGCAGGGGCGACGCGTGTAATGAGCCGGGGATCCATCGGTTTTGGAATGAAGTAATCTCGTCCGTACACGATGTTGCGGGCGTTGTAAGCCGTTAACACTGATTCGGGAACCCGCTCTTTGGCCAGCTCGGACAAAGCCTTTACGCAAGCAATTTTCATCGCTTCGTTGATGGTTCTAGCCCTAACATCCAGAGCACCCCTGAAGATGAAGGGGAATCCCAATACATTGTTGATTTGGTTGGGATAATCAGAACGTCCGGTAGCAAAAATCAGGTCATCCCTCGAAGCCTTGGCATCGGCATAAGGGATTTCAGGATCCGGATTGGCCAAAGCGAATACGATTGGATTTGACGCCATCGATTGAACCATCTCTTTGGTCAGTACACCGGCAACAGACAATCCAATGAAAACATCGGCGCCATTAATGGCATCCGTCAGGGTACGGCAAGGAGTATTGCGCACAAACTCCAATTTTGAAGCGTTCAGATCGGGACGTTCGTGGTGAAGGACACCCTTGCTGTCGCACATCAGCACATTTTCTTTTTTAGCTCCCAATGAAATATAGAGTCTCGTGCAGGAAACGGCTGCGGCGCCGGCGCCATTGACGACGATGCGAACATCTTCGATTTTCTTTCCAGCCATTTCGACGGCATTAAGCAGCCCTGCAGAAGAGATGATTGCCGTGCCATGCTGGTCGTCGTGCATGATCGGAATGTCGAGTTCCTTCTTCAGCCGTTCCTCTATTTCGAAACATTCGGGAGCCTTGATGTCCTCAAGGTTGATCCCTCCAAAGGTAGGGGCCAAAGCCTTCACCGTTTGAATAAAGACTTCAGGATCGAGTGCATCCAGTTCGATATCAAACACATCAATATCGGCATAAATTTTAAAGAGCAGTCCTTTCCCTTCCATCACCGGTTTCCCGGCAGCAGGACCAATATTTCCCAGCCCAAGAACAGCAGTACCATTGGAGATTACAGCCACCAGGTTTCCTTTGGCAGTATATTTGTAAACATCATCCGGATTGTCTTTGATTGCAAGACAAGGACTCGCAACGCCCGGAGTATAGGCAAAACCTAAATCACGTTGCGTAGCGTGCGGTTTTGTTGGAGTAACTGAGATTTTACCTGGTCTTCCATTGCTATGGTAATCCAGGGCATCTTGGTTCAATTTAGCCATGTTGATAAGATTTTATATGAGGATATTTTTTTAGTGGAACAAATTTATCTATTATTTAAATATATCGTTTAAAAATCCTAAAATCGACGGGAGATTTAAGAATAAGAAAACATTGGAAATCCCTGCATAAATTAAAAGTCGATATTTGTTTGTAAATCAGTTGATTTACTTTCAACGAACTGCATAACAATTGTTTCTGTTTCGCTCCTACACCTGCCACAGCCGGTTGCCGCACTGGTGAATTTCTTTACATCTTCCAGGTTTCTGGCGCCCTTCTTCAGGATACGCAGTATATCTTTATCCGTTACCCCGTTGCACAAACACACAATCCTTTGTTTTTTTGTTGTCATCTCCGGATAGTCAGTTCAACGTTAGTTCAATCAGGTAGTCAAAGTGCAGCCCTGTCACTTTGTCAACTACCGTGAAGCCTGATCTTTCGGCATATGCGGCCAATGTATCGGAATCCACAAAAAGCCACGGAAACTTCTTTCCCTTCACGGTTTTGTAGCACAATTGGTATTCCATCTCACCATAGTAGGTGTCGGAGGCAATGTCGATCCAGCTTTCGCCATTTTCGTCGGTAAAAAGGTAGAGGAGGTCAGATGAATCGGCCAATATGCGTCCCCCAGGATTTAACAACTGTTTCAAATGGTCGAGCAGGACAGTAAGCCCTGGCAAAGTCTGCGCAACTCCGGCGCCATTCATCAGCAGCAGAATGGTGTCAAATTTCTGGTCTGTCAGGGAGTAGATGTTGCCGCACAAAACTTCAGTTAACCCCCTTTCCCGCATCACCTCGCATGACAGCGGCGAGATGTCGATCGAAACAACTTCAAGTCCCTGCTCTTTTAACCAAACTGAATGGGCCCCAGCACCCGCGCCAACGTCGAGAATCTTGCCTTTGCACCGTTTTAAGGCCTCCTGTTCCTGAAGTGGCATTTGCCCGAAAGTCCGGAAGAAGTAACCGGGTGAGAGGGTCTCATCTTCAGCGATATCTGTCCTTACCAGGATGGAATCGCCCACGATTCCATGAAAATAATCGTGAACAGCTTTACCGATGGGATCCTGATGTTTTTTCAATACAGGCATAAAAAAGTTATGAGTTATGAGTGATGAGTTATAACTTATAATTCATCACTCATAACTATTTTGTTATTTATTTTTATTCGAAAGTGCATCTCTTATTTTCTTCCAGATAGAAGGTTTTTCCTCTTCCTTTTTAGGCTCTGTTTTTTCTTTCGCAGCCTTCGCCTCTTTCGCCTGATCAACACTTTTCTCTTTCAGCTCTTCCTGTTTTCTCTTCTCGCTTTTGAAGAGGTCCCAGAAGCTTTTTTTACCCTCTTTGATCTCATCCGCAAAATGGGGGGTGTCCAACAGTGCTAAATTTTCTGAGGATGGGGCAGTAAACGGTATTTGCGCAATGCCGGCGAAAGACGGATCACTGTAATAACTTCTAAAAAATCCCCCAACGATGGGAAGTGCCATGTAGGCCCCCTGTCCATGGGCCAACGACTTAAAGTGGACCGTTGGATCCTCCGCTCCGACCCAGCATCCGGTCACCAGTGAAGAGGTGTACCCCATGAACCAGCCATCGGCAAAGTTCTGGGTGGTCCCGGTTTTTCCGGCAAAGGAGCCCGGAATATTGAATTTTGACCGGATGGCAACTCCTGTCCCTTCCCGTGCAACGGCCTCGAGGTAATGGTTCATGATTCTGGCATTTTCCGGATCCATGATCTGTTGCGGTACAAAGTCGGAGGTGAATTTTTGCAACACCATTCCCTTGTTGTCCTCGATACGCACCAGGTAATTGGGCTCGACGGTCAAACCTTCGCTGGCAAAACAGCAATAGGCCTTCACCATCTGTATCAGCGGGACATCTACTGCTCCAAGGGCGATCGATGGGAAATGTGGAATATCTGCATCAATGCCCATCTTGTGGGCCAATTGAACAGTTTCGGCAATTCCAGTTTCCAGAAGGACCTGCACCGAAACGGTATTGACCGATTTGCACAAAGCCCCTTCCAAAGAATAGTAGCCGCCATATTCATTGTCGGCATTGCCGGGCGTCCAATCCTGGTAATCGCTGTAACTAATTTGCTGATTGGCATAATACTTATCGGGTGGAATTCCATTCTCAAGCGCAGCAGCATAGACAAAAGGCTTAAAAGCCGAGCCTACCTGACGGGCAGAGGTAACATGATCGTACTGGAAAAACCTGAAATCGTTGCCGCCAATCCAGGCTTTTATCCTGCCATTTTTCGGATCCATGGCAACGAAACCACAATGCAGCAGTTTTAAAGAGGCCTTCACCGAATCCATCGGACTGATTCTGACAGATTGGTCACCATCCCACGAAAACAACTTAATATTTGCTGGGGTCTTAAAAATCAGGGCTATCTCCTTGTCACTTTTACCCGATTCGATCAATCTTTTGTACCGGACCGACCTTTTCATTCCACGGTTCACAATATCACTGTTCTTTCCCCATGGTGCTTCACCTTTCCACTCTTTATCAAAGGTATTCTGTTGCTCCTTCATCTGGGTTTTCATCGCATTTTCGGCATACTTCTGCATCCTGAAATCGATGGTGGTATATATTTTGAGACCATCTGTGTACAGGTTGTAAGGTGTTCCATCCTCCTTGTTGTTTTCAGAACACCATTTTTCGAGCTGTGGCCGGAGCATCTCCCTGAAGTAAGGTGCAGGGCCGGTGTTGTATACCAAATAGTTGTACTTCACCCCAAGTGGTTGCTGGCAAAATTTGTTTGCCTCAGCTTCAGAGATATGATTGTATTTTTGCATCTGCCTGATCACCGTATTTCTTCGCTGGAGCGATCTTTCCGGAAACAACCTGGGGTTATAGGCATTGTTGGCTTTCAACAAACCTACAAGTGTTGCCGCCTGTGGAATCGTCAATTTGGAAGGGATGGTACTAAAATATCTTTCGGCGGCCGTCCCGATTCCAAAAGTATTTTCCCCGAAAGGTACCGTGTTGAGATAAAGGGTAAGAATTTCGTTTTTTGAGTATAATTTCTCCAACCGGTAGGCAACAATGGATTCACGTATTTTGCTAACGGGCAGAGTAAGGGGACCCCAGTTGTCTCGTCCGAAAATATTTTTGGCAATCTGCTGTGATAGGGTAGAACCACCTCCCGAGCTGTGGTTAGCCATGAATATAGTCTTGATAAAGACTCTTGCAACGGCCCATTCGTCTATCCCCCTGTGTTCGTAAAAACGTGCATCTTCAGTAGATACAAGGGCATTGATGACATTTGGCGAAATATTTTTGAAACTTACGCTGCTACGGTTTTCAACATAATACCTGCCGAGCACTTTGCCATCCTGTGAATAAACTTCTGTGCCAACAGGCTCCTTGATTTTTATCAATGTCTCAGCATCAGGAAGTTCGCCGAAGGTCCCGATGTAGACCAATACAAAGAGAACCGACATCATGAACAATCCAAAGAGAGCGATTTTGAGCGTCCAAAGTAGTGCGAATTTCCATACCGACTGGTTTCCTTTTCGTTTGAAAACATCAAGTATAGATTTCTTCTTTCTACCAGTAGAAGGTTTATGTGGTTTTACTGCCGCCATGTTTAAAAAATCAATAAATTAACATCCAAGAAGATTAAACGTTAAATCTGAAATGCATGATGTCTCCATCTTGCACGACATACTCTTTCCCTTCAATGGCAATTTTGCCGCGGTCGCGGCAAGCCGCCTCCGATTCAAGTGTCACATAATCATTGTATTTAATTACTTCGGCCCGAATAAACCCTTTTTCAAAATCACTGTGAATGATCCCTGCTGCTTTCGGCGCTTTGATGCCTCTCACAAAAGTCCAGGCACGGCTTTCATCGGCTCCGGTTGTGAAATAGGTCTGCAATTTCAGCAGATGGTAAGCAGCATGAATAAGTTTGTTGACTCCCGGCTCATCCAGACCCAGGTCTTCCAGAAAAAGCTGTTTTTCCTCATAACTCTCCAATTCGGCGATATCTGCTTCGGTAGCTGCCGCAATGACCAGGATTTCAGCATTTTCATCTTTAACGCTTTCCCTAAAAGCATCGGTCATTGAATTTCCTTTGGCAGCTGAAGCTTCATCCACATTGCACACATAAACGACAGGCTTGCGTGTAAGCAGAAAAAAATCGTGGATCAACTCCTCCTCATCTTCCGTTAAAACCAATGTACGGGCTGATTTTCCTGTTACAAGGACATCTTTTAACCTTTCTGCAATGGCCACAGTTTTTTGGGCAAAACGGTCACCACCGACTTTTGCCTGCTTCTGCAATTTGGCAATACGGTTCTCGACTGTTTCGAGATCTTTCAGTTGCAATTCAATGTCGATCACCTCTTTGTCACGAATGGGATTGATCGAGCCATCCACATGAATAATGTTGTCGTTTTCGAAACACCTGATCACATGGATAATGGCATCTACCTCACGGATGTTAGCCAGAAACTGGTTTCCAAGGCCTTCTCCTTTGCTTGCCCCTTTGACGAGTCCGGCAATGTCGACAATCTCTATGGTAGTAGGAATCACTTTCTTTGGATTATCGATCTCGGCAAGCCTGATCAATCGTTTATCGGGCACAGTAATGACACCCAAGTTGGGTTCTATCGTGCAAAAAGGAAAATTCGCTGATTGGGCCTTCGCATTCGAAAGGCAATTGAAAAGGGTCGATTTGCCAACGTTTGGCAGACCCACGATACCACATCTTAAAGCCATCTTTAAACTTTACTTACTATTTTGGGACAAAGGTACTATTTTAAACTTTGAGTCGTTAACTTTGTCCAACAGGAAAGCTTCAAAACAAGTTTAAAGGGTTTGCCCTTCGACTTCGCTCAGGGACCGGTAACATTTCAAACAATTTAAACGTTTCAAACATTTCAAACTTTTTTTGTATTTATCTGGGGTCGATGTGAGATGATTGATAAGGACAAGGAATTAATTTCTGATCTAAAAAATGAGGGAAAGAGGGAAATGGCTTTCCAGTTACTGGTAAAAACTTACCAGCAGCGACTCTATTGGCATATTCGGAAAATTGTTGTCAGTCATGATGATGCAGACGACCTTCTTCAAAATGTATTTATCAAAGTTTGGAAAAACATCGACAATTTCAGGGAGGACTCCTCACTCTTTACCTGGTTGTTTCGTATTGCTACAAATGAATCTTTGAGTTTCCTTCAGCAAAAAAAGAGGCGAAATATATTTTCAATTGACGGAGTTTCTGATTATCTTGTAGAAACTTTTGAATCGGGGGCTCACTTTGAGGGTGAAGAGCTTCAAAAACGTTTGCATCTGGCTGTTTTACAGCTTCCTGAAAAGCAACGACTGGTTTTTAACATGAAATATTACGAGGAGATGAAATACGAGGAGATGGCCGAAGTCCTGAAAACTTCAGTAGGCGCCCTGAAAGCATCTTATCACCATGCCGTAAAGAAAATTGAAGCACAGTTTGAAGGCGAATAGTGACGTTTTGATTAAACCTTTTGAGGATTGATGAGTCATAGTAACGATATTGATTATGAAAGACAAAAGCGAACATATTGAAAAGGAACCACGGTTTCCAAAAATAGAAATTGGTTATTCCGTTCCGGAAGGTTATTTTGAAACATTTGGTGAAAGGCTGAAACTTAGAATGGACGTTGAAAGCCGGGTCAAGCCTTCCAAAAGCCTGCTTGTTTACCTGAGGCCCGCACTTGGAGTAGCTGCTGGCCTGGCTATTTTCCTTACCTTGTATCTCCATCCTTTTGGTAGTCAAAATCAGTCAATCCTGGTTGGTTTGCAAAGCACAGGTGATCTTTCTGCTGTTGATCAAACAGATGCAATGGTCAGTACTTACACCTCACTTGCCTCAGATGTCCAATTCTTTTCCTCCCTTTCTTATATGGATGAATTCGATGCCTCCAAGATTTCCAAAGATGGACTGGCTGAATATCTAGTAATTAATTGTTCTGATTTTGAAATTCTTAATGCCAATAAATAACATGAGAACTACATTAATTGCCACAATGATTCTCTTCTGTTCCGTGCAACTTATGGCGCAGAGACACATGGATCCAAAGATGATTGAGGCGATCAAAATCAAGAAAGTAGCCTTTATCACAGAACAGGTAGGACTTACATCTAAGGAAGGCCAAATGTTTTGGCCGGTTTACAATGAACTGGAAAAAGCACGGCTCGATTTGATGGACCGCAAAAGGGACCTTGAAGAATCGACCGAAGACAAGTCGGTAAAAAATGAGGATGCCTACAGGAAACTTGCAGGCGAAATGGTTGGTGTGCACATGAAAGAGGCGAAGCTAATTGAAGAGTACAATACAAAATTTCTCTCCATTTTGCCAGCCGAGAAGGTGGTAAAGCTCTATCGGTCAGAGCGTAAGTTTAGGTCATACCTGATGCAGGAGATGAGAAATAAGGACAATTCCACGAAGTAAAAAGGATAAAGGATAAAGTAAAAAGGATAAAGTGGGATTTGAGCTGAATCAAACCTTAGCTCCCCTGCCAAAAGTAAAAGACGCTGCAAATCAACCTTGCAGCGTCTTTTACTTTATCCTTTTGACTTTATCCTTTATCCTTTAGGAACTATCCTTTATCCTTTTTTAAGAAATCAACAAGCAAGTTCGCTTCAATTGAGGTTTGTTCCCCACTTTCCATATTTTTCACTGTGACCTCATTACTGGCAATCTCAGATTCTCCGGCCAGCACGACGTATTTGACACCTTTTTTGTTCGCATAGTTCATCTGCTTTTTCATCTTCTCTTCGGACGGATAGATTTCGGATGCAATTCCAGCACTCCGTACTTGCTCAAGCAAGGGCAGGCAATAGTTTTCTTCCGCTTTTCCGAAATTAACAAAGAGTACTTTGGTAGAGATGGTTTGGTCTTTGGGAAAAAGATTCAACTGTTCCATTACGTCATAGATCCGGTCTGCTCCAAATGAGATACCGACTCCCGAGATATCAGGCAATCCAAAAATACCTGTAAGGTCATCGTATCTTCCTCCTCCGGTAATGGAACCTATCTGAACATCATTGGCTTTCACTTCGAATATGGCGCCGGTGTAATAATTCAGACCTCTGGCCAATGTGAGATCCAGCTCGACCGAGGTAGCAACATTCCCGGTTTTCAAATAGCCAAAGATAGTCCTTAACTCTTTCACACCTTTCGTCCCAGTTTCAGACGTACCGATCACCTGTTCGATCTTGTCCAGTTTCTCTTCATTGTTGCCCGACAATTTGAGAATCGGTTGGAGTTTTTTAATGGCTGATTCTGAAACACCTTTTTCGGCCAATTCTTCATTGACCTTTTCCAACCCTATTTTTTCAAGCTTGTCGATCGCTATGGTTATGTCAATGATCCTTTCTGCTTCGCCAATGGTCTCCGCTATGCCGGCAAGTACTTTTCTGTTATTGATTTTAACTGTGACGTTAATGCCCAGTCGGGTAAAAATCCTGTCGACAATCTGAATCAATTCATATTCATTGAGCAGGGAGTTTGAACCGATGATATCGACATCGCACTGATAGAATTCGCGGTATCGTCCCTTTTGGGGCCGATCCGCGCGCCATACCGGCTGAATCTGGTACCGGCGAAAGGGGAAATTAATTTCATTTTGGTATTGAACCACGTAACGGGCAAATGGCACGGTCAGATCGTACCGTAGTCCTTTTTCGGCTATTTGAAAGGTTGTTTTAAGACTATTTTTAGCAGAAAGATCATGATCGTTTGCCTTCGCAAGAAAATCACCCGAATTGAGTATTTTGAACAACAGCTTATCTCCCTCCTCTCCATATTTTCCGGTAAGCGTGGAGAGATTTTCCATGGCCGGCGTCTCTATCTGCTGAAATCCGTAGAGTTTAAAAACATTTTTAACAGTATCGAAAATATAGTTTCTTCGGGCCATTTCAAGCGGTGAAAAATCGCGCGTGCCTTTGGGAATTGAGGGTTTTTGGGCCATGTTGCATTACTTTGTTGGAGCGGCAAATTTAGTGATAATATATAAAAGAAAGTTCCCAAAGTTTCAGTTACGAGCTAAATTTACACGTAACCTAAACTTTGGGAACATTTAGAAAACTTAACAGCAGTTTAGTTGAATATGTAACGAATTCCCAATTGCATGGAATAAGTTGAACTATAACCAACGTTATCGCGATAGGTATTTTGAAGCATCTGGTTGCTGTTGTATGGATTAAGTCTGAAGGTAGGTTTGACAGTACCACCCGAAACTACACTGGCATTGTTCATCGGAATCAGGATGTTATTTTGGTTGTAGAAATCTGCAATTCCCCAATTTTTGTTGATCAGGTTGCCAACATTCAGAACATCAAGACTTACCTGGATGGTATTGCGTTTTCCACCAACTTTCACAAAAATTTCATGCATAATTTTTGCATCAAATTGGTTTCTCCATGGAATCAATGAACCATTGCGTTCGGCATATTTTCCTACACGGGTACGAAGGTATTTATCCTGATCGATATAGTTGAAGAATGCAGTGCTCTGTGCGGCGGCTGTCCATAAAACATTCGCTCCGGATGCATCCTTAACTGTTTGATCGACAAACGTAATTTCAGAGGCATTTTTAGGAACATAAATCAGGTTGTTTGAACCGGCGCCGTCGCGGACGATGTTGCTTGAATAAACATAAGAGAAACGTCCCTGTGAGCCACCTTCATAAATAACGGACAAAGTGGTAGCCATCGATTTAAGATATTCAATTTTGTAGGAAGCAGAGGCAATAACCCTGTCAGGAACAACATAACTTGCATAGCTAAGTTCCTCGCTGTTGGCGCCATTTACATTGGCATTGCCATTCCATGCTGATGCGGCCTGGTCACCACTGCCATCTACCAAATTTCTGGCATCGCTGCGGGTATAGGCAATCATACCGGTAAATCCGTTGGCAAATGCTTTTTCAAGTTTGGCTGTCAATGAGTAGTAATAACCTTTGTTCCTGTTTTCAAGTACGATCGGCGACATCCCATTGCTGGCTACTGCGTTTCCGGTTGTGATGGTCTTACCATCAGTGCTCAGGGTTTGATAGTAGGCATTCCCCCTGGTGGTTGAGGTAGTAACCGGATAAATCAACCGGTTATCCGGATATCCTGCGATGTTCAAAGGAGCTCCGGGTTTGAGGCCACGGTTGACAAAAAAGGCAGTGTTGATGTCTTTGTTGTAGATACCTTCGAGACTTCCCTTCAATCCAAATGGAAGTTTGGCATCCATGGCAAGGCTGCTCTTCCAGGATTGAGGCATCTTGAAATCCTTGGATATGATGGTAAATGTACTTGGAGCGATCTTACCGACTGCTGGCTGGGTAGTAGGATAGTATGCATTCATTTCGGGTTTGAACGGTCCGGGTACGTTAGCTTGTCCGACATAAGTCATGGTCGTTTGTACCATCCCTGCATCTCCAACCTGGCTGACTACCCATACAAAAGGAACGCGTCCGGTAAAAATACCTGTTCCTCCCCTGAGTACCAATGAGCGGTCTTCTTTGATGTTGTAGTTGAATCCAATACGCGGTGATAACATCACTTTGGATTGTGGCAGTGTGGCGGTACTGTACTTATTATCGCCAAAAGTAAGGTTTTCAATCATCGGATGCGCTGCGGCCGGTTGAGAGAAGGTAGGAAGGTCAGCACGCAATCCGGCAACCACTTTCAATTTTGAATTTACTGTAATCTCATCCTGAATGTAGGCCGAATATTGTCCAAATTTAAAACTTGGGAAAGCTTGTGCATATCCAGGGGTGTTGGAGAAAGTAATACCAAAATCAGCTGGTTTGGCCCCGCTGGTAAAATCAGTCCAGGAGTTGAAAACATAGAAACTGGTTCCAAAACGCATGAAACCATTCTTTGTCTCATTCGCTTCATATTGAAGACCGGCTGTAAAACTATTTTTGCCCTTAGACCAGGAAATGTCATCGGTAATGGTTGTAGTTTTTACCTGGCGCAGGTTTCCATAGGAGAAAAGCTCAGTACCGAAGGAAACATAAGGTTTTCCACCACTCAGGATATCAACAAACGGGAAGATTTTGCCGTCTGTACTACGTGGCTCATCCTGGAATGAATTGGTATAACGTAAAGTATTCAGATATTTGCCGTTACCCAGTGTTGAGTTTAACTCGGCAGACAAAGAACTGAAATTTGTTTCGGTATAATATCCTGAATTTTTATACCACATGGCATCCATGGATTGCCGGTTTCCAGTATAAATAGAGGAAAATGGTGAAGTTGATGTACTAGGGTAACTTGGAGATTTTGCCTTTGTCTGACTATAACGTATGTTGAATTTGTGGTTTCTGCTAATGTTCCAGTCTACACGAGCCAACATTTTGGAAGCAGGGCTTTCGTTGGAATATCCCTGATAAGGACCAGTCTCATACCCATAAGTGTCGAGAAGATATTTACTGATCATGTCCATATCTGACTGGGTAGGACGGGCAACGGTAACTCCATCTGCAGGAGCGGCTGTGGTGGCAGCAACCCTGGGTGGGCCTGGAAGTGTATTTTTTTCTGATTCGTAATTCACAAAGAAGAAAAGTTTATTCTTGATGATTGGTCCGCCTAAACGGAAACCATACATTTTGAATTCTGATGGATTTTTCGTGAAAGGGGTGGCATCACCAACTTTATTGCCTTTGTATTTTTCACTAGCCATGAATGTGTAAGCTGAGCCAGTGAATTCATTACTTCCGGAGCGGGTTACCGCGTTGACTGAAGCGCCGATAAACCCGCTTTGTCTGACATCAAAAGGAGTGATGTTGACAGAAATCTGGTCGATGGCATCCAGTGAAATTGGTGAGCCTCCTGCCGGAAGGTTTGTTCCGATACCAAAAGCATTGTTGAATTGAGCCCCGTCTACCGTGATGTAGTTTTGACGGTAGTTTCCACCACCAATCGTCATACCACTTGATTGCGGAGTGAGGCGAGTTACATCATTGATTGACCTGTTGACCGAAGGCATCATGGTGATCTGACGTGTTGTAACGTTCATGGAGGCTCCATTTTTCTCTGAATTGTAGGGTGAAGGCCTTATACCAACCACTGTTATCTCCGCAACCGTAGCAGAGCTCTCCTTCAGCGAGGTATTGAGTACAAATGATTCTCCCAATGCGAGCGTGATATCCGTAAAAGATGCTTTCGCATACCCTACAAAAGTAATGTCTACATTGTAAGGTCCACCCGTACGCATGCCTTGCAAACTGTATCGACCATCGGCATTGGTAACTGTTCCATATTGAGTACCTGATGGAACATGGACCGCCACGATGGCGGCACCTGGAAGTGATTCATTGCCACTGGTCACCCTTCCACTTATTCCGGAGGAGGTAACCTGTGCAAGGACAGTTGCAAACATGCTTGAAAATAGTACAATAGTCAAGCAGAGCTTTAAAAAGTTGTTTTTCATTAATGATAATTTTAATTACACACTGTTAGCTTAAACTTCGATAGGTTATATACGCGATCTTTGATTTAACATTTATTAGTAGATCAGATTTGAGACAAGTCAACTTAATGGCGTATTAAATATTGCTCATAATGCGCTCAAACGTCACCAAATATAATGATATCAATTGATTTAATTCCATGACGTAAGTTAGTTGTGGTAATTTATTTATTAACTTTTTAGCATAATTTATTAACATTTTTTATCACATCTGTTGATTTGTTCGAAATCTACTTTGCCAAGTTGATTGCAATGAGGAATTTGATCTCTTGATATTGGGATGATTTTGTACTTTTACATCCTTATAAAATGATAAAATGATAAAATGAAGGATACCTACTCAAAGATGATTGATCATTGTGGTTTTGTTGATTTACCAGTCCCGGCAGAAATTGATTATGTTGCAGAAATTGACAGGTTAAAGAGAGAGAAAAACGCGATTATTCTTGGTCATTATTACCTGACTCCGGAATTGCAGGATTTAGCCGATTTTTTGGGAGATTCATTGGCCCTGGCTCAACAGGCAGAAGCAACAAAGGCCGATATAATATTGTTTGTAGGGGTCCATTTTATGGCTGAGACGGCCAAGATCCTCAATCCCGGCAAAAAGGTACTGGTGCCGGACATGAAGGCAGGATGTTCACTGGCAGATTCGGCGCCTGCTCCTGAATTTAAACGGTTCCTCCAACAACATCCGGACCATGTGGTGATTTCCTACATCAATTGTTCTGCTGAAATTAAGGCGCTTTCTGATGTAATCGTTACATCTTCAAATGCAAAAAAAATCGTTGAATCATTTCCCGGAAATCAAAAAATGATTTTTGCCCCGGATAAAAATCTGGGTAATTATCTTAATTCGGTGACAGGGCGGGAGATGGTTTTGTGGGATGGCGCCTGCATGGTACATGAAAAATATTCATTGGAGAAGATCATTGAACTTAAAAACGAACATCCTGATGCAGTTTTGATCTCTCATCCGGAATGTGAAAGACCAATTTTACTGGTTTCTGAATTTGTAGGTTCGACCACGGCGCTTTTAAATTACGTTATCACAAGTGAAGCAAAAAAATTCATCGTCGCTACGGAGAGTGGAATTCTCCACCAGATGAAGGCAAAATGTCCAGATAAAATTTTTATGCCAGCACCATCCATTGATGCAACATGTGGCTGTAATGATTGTAGTTTCATGAAGTTAAACACACTCAAAAAGCTCTATCTTGCATTGCTTTATGAGCAGCCTGAGATTATTCTTAAGGAAGAGTTAATGGTCAAAGCAAAGATGCCAATAGTCAGAATGCTCGAACTATCTAAATAGTTGTTAAAACAGCCTTTCCTAGGGGGAATAAATCACCAAAACACTAAATTCTCCCTAAAATTTCTTTTCTTTGTCAGGCTGTTTTGGGTCTTTCTCAAAGCAATCATTGAAACATTACTGTGAATGAGAAAAAATAATTTATTGCTTTACATCCTCTTTTTTGTACTGGGTTTGACTATATTTTCCTGCAAAAAAAGTAGTACAACAACAGAACCAACGGTTGTCCCTGCCAATGTTTTCAACGGCAGTATCAACATCTATTCCAGTGGCAACGATACTACCCTGCAGCGATTTCTGAATGGAAAGTACAATACAATCAAAGGAAGTCTGATTTTATCTTCCTCTGATGTAATTGATTACAAGAAATATTTTGTGAACCTTGTTGAGGTACAGGGATCTGTTACCCTTTATAAAATTCCCAACAAAGATCTGTCCTTTTTGTCTGCACTCAGGAATGTAGTTGGGAATTTTCAAGTTTCATCTTGTCCTGAATTGACCTCTTTTAATGGGGTTACTGCTTTGGATACGATAGGATCTTCATTGATTGTTGAAAGAAATCCCAGGTTTGTGAACTTTTCAGGATTAGAACAAATCCTAAAAATTTCGTCAATTACGGTTACTGCCAACCCCTCACTTGTCTCCTTTTCCGGTCTGCAGAATTTGACAACTATGACAGGATCGCTCGGTATTTATCAGAATCCAGTTCTTACTTCACTCATTGGATTAACAGGATTGACCTCCATTGGTGGGGATATGAGCATAAGTGAAAATCCTAATTTTGTTGATTTCACAGGGCTGGCCAATCTTCTGGAGATCCAAGGTACGCTCTCCTTGACAACGCTTCCCCAGCTTAACAGCCTTATAAATCTTATTCCGGTCAACGATACAATTACTTCCATCTCACTTGTCGATTGCAACGGATTGCTCAATTTACAGGGTTTAGGTAATATTCCATGTATCAAAAGTAATTTAAACATTGTTGCCTGTAACAATCTTGAGAACCTGACCGGCTTGGCAAAAATTGATACCATCAAAGGTACTGTGGTCCTCAATAAACTTGAAAAACTCAGTTCATTTACAGGATTGAATGGAATTAAATATATCAAAAAGGATGTTCGAATATCAGAATGTAACAGCATGACCGGAATGAATGGTTTTGCCCTTCTGGATAGTATTGGAGGTGGATTATTGGTACAAGACAATGCTTCATTGGTTAATTTTAGTGGTTTTGGCAAAGTGAAAACCATTCGGGGAAAGGTCGAAATTCTCGAGAATAATGCACTAAGATCCCTGGATGGTCTTGAAAACTTAAAAAACGCGCGCAGTTCACTGGATATCTATTACAATTCCAATCTGTCAGGTTATTGTGCCATCAAGTCTTTAACATTAACCGGAACTGCTTACATCAGCCAAAATAAGTTCACTCCTACCTGGACTCAAATAAAAGCAGGAGATTGCTCGAGATAGCCTGAAAATAAAGGACAAAAAAAAACACTCTTGCGGGTGTTTTTTTTGTCCTTTATTTTCAGGCTATGACATCGGTCCAGCCATGAATATCCTCTTCTGTCCCGTATTGTATTCCCCTAAGTTTTTCGTAAAGTTTTACGCTGATCTTTCCTGGTTCCGAACCAAAAAGGTACTCTTTTTTCAGATCGGCATCGTATACCCGCTTGATGGGTGAAATAACGGCAGCCGTACCACAGGCACCAATTTCATCAAATTCTGCAAGTTCTTCGACAGGAATGGGGCGTTCTTCAACTTCCAATCCCATATCCTTCGCCAGTTGCCTTAGGCTCATGTTGGTGATGGATGGCAAGATTGATGTAGATTTTGGGGTAATATACTTGTTTTGTTTGATTCCGAAGAAATTTGCAGGTCCGCATTCATCCAGATATTTTTTCTCTTTTGCATCGAGGTACAATACTGCTGAAAAGCCATTTTCATGCGCTTTGTGACCTGATACCAGGCTGGCAGCATAGTTTCCTCCAACTTTAAATGTTCCGGTTCCAAGCGGAGCTGCCCGGTCGTATTCACGGTAAATGACCAGATCTGTCGGTTTGAATCCTTCTTTGAAGTATGGGCCAACCGGCATCACAAAAATCATGAAAAGATACTCATCAGAAGCTTTTACGCCTATCTGGGCGCCTGTGCCAATCAACAATGGCCGTATATACAAAGAGGCGCCTGATTCGTAGGGCGGTACAAATCTTTCGTTCAGGAGAACCGCTTTTTTCACAGCCTCCATGAAGAGCGTATCAGGAACTTCTGCCAACATGATCCCTTTGGCGCTGTGACGCATTCTTCTGGCATTCTCAATCATCCTGAATACCCGAATCTTGCCATCTTTGCCGCGGAAGGCCTTTAATCCTTCGAAAGCTTCCTGGCCATAATGCAGCGAAGTAGCGGCCATGTGTATATTAAGCATCTCTGAATCACTGACTTCAAGTTCTCCCCAAGCTCCATTCCGAAACCAGCATCGAACATTGTAATCAGTTTTGCTGTAACCAAATGCAAGGTTTTTCCAATCGATTGACTCCATGACTGTATATGTTTCCCACAAAATTAAACTATTCTTTCGATTTTTCAGTTTTTCTTATTAGCTTGTTTGAAATCTCTCATCTTAGCCTAAACGATCCCCAATCTGTAATCTTTAATTTGTAATTTGTAATTGTTTTACACAATCCATCATCTCTTTTCTAATCATCCTGACTGCCTCCTCACTGTTGGTTACATCCATCACTTTGTTGCTCATCCCAAGCTTCATCTCCCTGTCGCTTTGATCAACCAGTTCAGTAACAGATTTAAGCAATTGCTCTATTTTGGTTTTGGCATTCATCGAAAGGGTATTTGGGTTTTCACTGAGTTTTGCCTTTAGACTTATCAGGATTCTGTAGTCTTCGATTCCCTCTCTGACGGCTTCCCATCTGCGCGAATTGATGGGTTTGACGACGCCTTTGTAAACCAATGGATATTCAAGCATCGTCCTTCCCCACATGTCATCACCGAGGTTGTAAGACCAGTAGCCAATTCCCGTTGCATTCCACCTGAATGCGGCCAAAGCCGAGATCCGGAATTGTCCTACGATGTTGATACTTTTGACGTTGGGGCCCATTGGACGGGCATAGGAATAGGAGCAGTCGTACGACCACAACATACTTCCGGCGTCGTTTCTGATGATATCCATTGCCGGACTCTTCTCCGGTAGTGAATTATATCCAATGCACCAAACATCCATGTAAGGTTGCATGGCCTTGAACATGGGCGCCTCACCGCCACCGTCCATATAAACAAGTAGTTCAGGATCTTTGGCTTTCAACATTTTGCCAAACATCACCAATTTGTTTATCACCGACCAACCAATGCCTCCCGGTTCATCATAAGGATAGAAAGCGAAATGTTTCTTGTCGATTCCTTTGGATGCCAAATGTGCTGTCAGCTTATCGAGATAGAGATTCAGTGCAGGACTTGAAGCTCCGAGATCTTTCTCTTTTAGCACATCCGGTAGTCCCGACAGCAAAAGAAATACATCATTTCCACTCAGTTCATCCACAATTTTGTCTTGCGCAGTAAAATCAAATTCGGTTTGATTGCTGTTGGATTTGCCCTGAGGTACAATGAATACTGTATTCCCGTGATCCAAAAGATTGCGAATGGTGGATTTGTCGTACGAACCCCATGCACATAGTCTGATAGCCCCTTGCGGCGCCATTTCAAAATTCAGCACATCCAATTCGATCTCTGCCCGTACAGTGGGAAGTGCAACATTTTGGGGACTAGCCGGACCGTTTTGCACGCCAATGCCATTCAATGCCCGGATTACTACCGGAATCCTGTAATGACCGGCTTTGGTACCAGCAGCGCAGGAAACAGAAATCCATATCTCTTGAGTAGAAAGGGATGGAATAACGATTGTCCTGCTTTCATCCAGTTCTGGCAGTGCATCCCAGGCTGGTTTTCCCAATGCATCCATCGTAGCGACCGAATGCTGTATACTGATATTGATTCCATCAGGTACTGAATCCGTTTCTATACGGGCCGTTACATTGCGGCCTATCAGATTGAATAGGTTCAGTGAGATTGGTTCATTCTCACCGGAAACCATAGAGCGGGCAATGGTGATGCTCTTGGCAACAACTTTCGGTAAAACTTCTTCTCGCCCTTTGTTTTCCCAAAGATCCCCTTCAAATGGGATCAAAGTTGTATTCGCTGATAAAACAAGGGAAGCCTCCGCCAAATCGGCAATTTTTATGGCCTTTTGAATTCTTGTAGTTAATTCATGGCTTTTCACTGCAATATCTCCCTGTTCCGGCTGATTTCCAGCCAAAGAAATCCCTTGTTGCGGTTGCAGCATTTGATACTTCCGATCGATTGTTTCCGCCTCCTGAAACAGGGCATCGGATAAATCGGGTCTTTGTGGCTGGGCCTTTGTTGCAGTTTCCTTTAATCTTTTCAGGCAGGATTGAACCAGCGATTTTTCATTTAGGAAGGGGGTTAGGTTGACAGTTCGGTCACCTGAAAAAAGCATTTTCCCGGTAGGTGAGACCAGGCTCCATTTGAAATGATAGTTTCCCGGCGACTTGCCATTGAATGGAAGAAATATCTGAGTGTGGTGACCTGCCAGTTTGGAGGTGACAGATTGGAATTTCCCGTCCGGATGACTGCATGAAGCCTCAATCGAAATCAATTCCTCCGTGCTGTTCGGATTGAAAACGTCGAAACAGATATCCTCTCCCAGGTAAAGTTCATTCCAGTTGAGATGCCTGGGAATCATGCTCAATTGACTTTTGGATGTCAGGCAGGAGGAGAAATTGGACTTGGCTTCACTGCCACCTGAGGTAATCCACTGCCTTTTGGTACCAAGAGGTGAAGAGCTCCTGAAGCAATAGACCAATCCGCTTTCACCACCGGTAAGCGCCATTTCCAATCCTGCGGATTTCTTTGAAATCTCACCGAAAGTAGGCGTTTCGTTGATGGTACGGTGACCAAAATTGTAATCGAAAGCGATCGATCCACTCTGATCAAGAGACTGAAGATGACCATCCTGAGTGCAGAATATATATTCAAGTTCGCCATCACCGTTCAGGTCGATGATGGAGCCTGATCCAAGTGTACGTCCTTGCATGTCGATGTTCCAGAGCAGTCCGCCATTTTCCGTAAACCGATAAATAACGCCGAGTTGTGTGATTAAAAACAGATCCGCTACACCATTTTGGTCGAAGTCGCCAGCCGAGAGGGTAGAGGCCACAGCCCCTTTGACCTGCCTGCTCCACAAGCGGGTGCCATTGGCAGAAAAACAAAAAGCCTCTCCATTGCCTGAGGCTGCGAAAATCCTCGGCTGACCATCGGAAGCCACAAAAATCACTGGCGTTGAGTTACCCCAAGTCTGGCAAGTGCCTCCGATATTTTGTTCCCAATACAGGGTGCCATCCGCGTGAAGCACGGATAAAATTCCATTCGTCGAGAGATAAGCAATTTCTAGTCCCTTTTTACCATCCAAATCACCAATTGCGGCACTGGAGGGCATTCCTTTGATGGACGACTTCCACAGAGGCTTTCCTGACAAGGCTTCGAAGGCAAAGATGGTGCCGGATTCGTCCCCTTGAACGATCGTGGTAACCCCATCTTCGCCGAGATCGGCAACTGCAGGCGCCGACCACGAGCATGGACCGTTCAATTTGGCTTCCCACTGCACTTTCCCTTTGCTATCGTGGCACCTAAGGTAACCACCGTTGTCGGAAGTATAGATAAGCGGCAGTTTCCCTTTTGGTTCCCATACGGATGGGGACATCATGTAGCGACCCTTGCTCCGGTATTTCCAGATTTCGTTTCCATTGCCATCCAGAGCAATCAGGTCCTCTCTACCGGCAACGATCACCTGAGACTCCTCTCCACCTGTAAGATGCGCCAGAACCGGACTATTTTCCAAAAACGATTTAACATCGGTTTTCCAAAGTTGCGTCAGGTTGACTTTGTTTTGAGCCTGTAACAAACCTGTAGAAACCAGAACGGTTATCAGAATAAGTTGAAAGAGTTTCATTTTTTGTGTCATAGTTGGTTTAATTTGAAAATTGGAAAATGTGGAAATGTGAAAATAGGAGAACGCTTCGATCTTGTCCTAAATCGTTGGATGTAGTTATCGCTGAGTTAAAGATTATTTGAACTTATTTTTTCTAAAATTATGTTTCAAAATGTGACAAATGTTGATTTTATGAATTTTCACATTTCCACATTTCCAAATTGTCTTATTAGCACATCAGCAAACGATTATTCCGTAAGCATCTGCGCCGTTTGAGCTTCCTTCGAAAAGATACGGATCGCCAAAATTGGCTTCTTTGTACAAAGCAAAGATCTCTTCAATGAAAAGTTTGGCCGATTTTTCTGCCAGGATAGCTACAGTGCCCCCGGCTCCTCCGCCGGTAATTTTAGCGCCATAAATTCCTTTTTCAGATCCTGTACGCCTGCACAATTCCACGAGATAGTCTGTCGCCTTTGAACCCAATCCGCATTCAGAATAGGCGAAATGGGAGTGATACATCATTTCACCCATTAGTTCAAAAGAACGCCTGGAGTGGGAGAGTGAGGCCCCTTTCGAAAGTTCGGAAAAGAGTTGCACCCGTTGATTTTCTTCCACTGCATATCGGGTATTCGCCCGGACATTGTAAGTTACATTTTCCTTCAAAGGTGAGAATGGATCAGCATGAAACTGATGGAGTGATAGGAAAGATTGCATGTCCATTTGTTTAGGCAGGCGATCTTCATACTTCTCATGAAAAAGCGAACGGGACAAATTGGCCAGATATCCCTTCCAAACAGGATCACCGTAACGCTCAATATCACCTTCCGGCTCTTTGGTTACCTGAATATTTTCCAGGTCACAAATGATTTTATAACCCATAAAAGCGGCTGCCCTGGCTGCTTCATATTCAATCCCGGATACCTGATGACTAACGCCAGAGTCAATTCCCCAGATCTGCAACTCTTCCGGAAGTTGAATCAGTGGTTCGGGTAAGCAAGGTTGACAAACCAATGGCAAAACATATCCTTCTTTACCGGCAACAACAGCAATCTGATCCATGATGCCGCAGCCCGAATCGGCTATCACATTTTCGACCCATTGACAGGCCAGGGCTAGTTCTGTTCCGTGCAGGTCGATTCCATAAGCCGCACCTGAAGCTTTCATGACTGAAACTTCGATGGCCGCAGAGGAGCTGACTCCCCTGTTGAAGGGAACTGTTGACTCCATGTAGAGCCGGATACCGCAGTTGACCTTTTCGGGATATTTCTTCTTTAGATAGAAAAGGTTGCCCAGAACATAAGCGGTCCAACGAACATCTGCCGATCGGTTTACTAACTCTTTTACAGCTTTCTCATTGGCCATTTCTGCCCATGAGACCTCCAAAACCCCTTGCCAGCCTACATCTGTTACAGTTTTGTTATTCAGTTCAATGATTTGGTCCGCACGAAGCTGGGCCGCAGTAAAAGTAGCCTCCCTGATGGTGGATTCGAAGACGAGCCCACCGGTATAATCATCGTTACCACCCATCAGGTCCAACCTTCCCGGTGCGCGGGAAACATAAACCGGTTCCGATGGTGAAAAGATGGTGTTACTCTTTTTAAACTCTTTTATTTTGCTGACAAAATCCATGACTGTCTATTTTAGGAACGAACCGCTTTAATGCTTTTGACTAAATATTCCAGGGCTTCCGGTGTCTGGCGTGGATTAATAGGAAGCGTTATCAGTTGATCACCCAGTTTCTCTGCATTGGGAAATTGTCCCTTTTTGAACCCTCTGTTTTTGAAGGCGGTGGAGTAATGAAGCGGAATATAATGGAATCCGACTTTAATCCCATATTTGTGTAGCAAATCATAAATCAGGTCTTCTTTGGTCATGCCAAACTCTTTCGGATCAACCATCACGGGATAGAGGTGGAAGACATGCTTGTTGTGCGGCAAAACGGTTGGCAAGGTTAATCCGGGTATCTCTTTCAGATGTTCTGTCATAAATGCGGCATTGTCGATCCTGCGTTGGTTCAGCATGTCAACCTTCTTCAGTTGCTCAATTCCCACTGCAGCCTGAATATCCGTCATCCTGAAATTGTATCCGCAATCGTCAAAATCCTGCCACCAGAATTTTTTTCCTACCGGGAATTGTTTTTCGTCCAATTTGCAATATTTGGTACTGTTTCCGTGAACCCTGGTACAGTGCGACCGGTAGAGGGATATCCGCTCGTATATGTCTTTGTCATTGGTTAAGATGATACCTCCCTCGCCCAATGTTGAAATATTTTTCTGTTCGTGGAAACTGAAACATCCTGTTGCCCCGATGGTGCCCACTTTTCGTCCTTTGTATTCGGCGCCAATGGCATGGGCTGCATCTTCCACTACCGCGAAGTTGTGCTTCTGCGACATAGCCATAATTTCATCCATCTCGCATGCCTGGCCATACAGGTGAACCGGCAACACTGCTTTGGTGTTCGGGGTGAGCCTGTCCTCCAGCTGGTTGGCGTCCAGGTTGTAAGTGATTGGGTCGATATCGACAAAATCGACCTCTGCGCCAAGTGTGGCAGGGGCAGCTGCCGTTGCGATCCAGGTAACAGGCGAGGTAAGAACGCGATCACCGGGTTTAATGCCAATTCCGATCATCGAGAGGAACAGCGCCGTTGTACCATTGCTGCATACCCTGGCATATTTTGCGCCTGAATATTCAGCATACATCTTTTCGAAGGCGATGCACTCGTCGCCACTGGTGGGGGCATTGTTTCGAAGCACCTTTAATACTGCTTCCTCCTCTTCTTTCCCGTATTGGGTGCCAAATTTTATTTCAAGATCATATTTTATGCTACTCATCTTAATTCTCCTCCAGTTTAAAATTCAAAGTTAAATTCAAACCTTCATCCAATGTCAACATTGGGGTCTTAAGGATGCTTTTTGCCAATCCATTTTCCATCGAAGCATCGTTGGGCCTGGGAGCACGACCAGCCAAGGCATTTGAGTTCGTTCCTTCCACCAGGCCTGCATCATACCCAAGAGTTTTCGCGATATGGATGGCCATCTCATAGCGGTTGATACGGGTATTTCCGGAAAGGTGGATGATTCCGCCAAAGTCGTTACCAGCTAGTTCGGTAAGCGCAGCGCCAAGAGTTACAACATCAATGGGTGTCCTGATTTCATTTTCCGGAAATTTTACCTTTTCGCCCCTTTTTAACCTTTCAATCGTTTCAGCAAGAAAGGAGTTTCCTTTTCCCATAACCGGCATACCCATTACCAGCGACAAACGCGCAACCACGTTTTTCGACGATGCGGCGAGCACAATTCTTTCCGCTTCAATTTTGGTTTTTGCATAATGGTTCACTGCCGCGGGTAAGTCCGTCTCAGAATAGTGACCTTTTTCTCCATCAAACACCGTATCCGTAGAACAGACAATCATCTTGATGCCTTTCGTCTGACAGAGTCCGGTAATGGTTTCGGTAATTTCAACATTGACTTTCCATGCCAGTTCTTTGTTGTTTTCACATACGTCAATGTTGGCCATGGCCGCGGTATGGATGACCGCATTGGGACTGATCTGGTGGAAGAGGGCAGCTACCTTGTCTTTGTCCATCAAATCAAGCTGATGTCCGTGTACATTGGTTGGCAATCCCATTGCTTCTGTAATGTCAACTCCATGCACCTCCCAGGTTTTTCGGGCCTGGGCCACAATGCTGCCTGCAACAAATCCATTCAGACCTGTAATCAATAATCTCATATCTATTTGATTTATATTTTACTATTAATCTGAAAGTTATAAGTTATGAGTGATAAGTTAAAACTCCTTAATCAAAATTATATGTAGAATTTCCTTCCTCATAACTCATAACTCATAACTCATCACTCAACTTCAACTCCGCCAAACTCATTGGCAAGCAGTTGAATGATCCCTGATTTTATTTTTTCACCATATTTTGCATCGCTGCTGGAAATGTAGCTTCTGATGATCCCTTTTTCATTCGTTGCCGTTCGAACATAAGCCGAATACCACTCTTTCTCAAGTGTGATTATACCATTCATCTTGCGTACTCCTTTGTAGACCACAGTTCCTTCCAGCTCTATTCCATCTTCTGATTTTGTTGTTAATTCAGCATTCTGGGTTTCAAAAAATTGAATGATGGCATTTAGGGCCGAATCCCTGATCTGATCGTCAGGATAGAAATAGTTGAATTCTCCAGAAGTATAGATCTGATCCTGCATGGAACGGACCTGATGCAAAATCTCTTTTTGATTGTGGATGGCCTGTAGAAATAGCAGAACGGTATACAGTGAATTTTCTCCCGATACCTGGAGCTCTCCAATTGGCAATTTATGGTAAAAATGGCCGGATTCCTCTGCACCGGCCAATGCACCTATCGCTTTCATGTGCCCTTTTATCTGGGAATGACCATTCCGGAACAGGATTGGCTCAGTGTTCTGTTCGGTCCATCTGGCCAGTGCCAGTGGATTTACCTTGGGGTCGTACAGGATTTTATACCTGACAGTCTGTTTTTCCTTTTCAAGAATAGACTTCAATATCGGGATCATCACAAATCCTGCGCTGAAGATCCCCTGTTGGTCGCCGAATACAATTCTGTCGCCATCGCCGTCGATGCCCAAGACAAGGTCCGCATTTTTCTGAATTGCCAATTGAAGAGCCGGATCCATTTTGTTCTGACTTGTCGGATTGGGCGATCCCGTGGGAAAATCCCCGTTGGGAACCAGTCTGATCGGATAGACCTCTGCTCCACAGCGTGTCAATGCCTGGTAGAGTTCTGGACCTGCTGATCCATTGAATGTATCCAACACCAGCTTCATCCCATTTAAACTGCCGGGTTTGATACCAGCCAGTTTCATTGTGTATTGAATATATTCCTCGGCGGGATGTCCTATAATTCGTAGCGTTCCGCCTTCGCCATAGGTTTGAACATAGGACTTATCGTGGTAAAGCTCCTTCACTTTTGTCAGTCCGCCCATTGGACCGCAATCATATCCAATGGCTACAACTCCTGGAACTGTATATTTGATGCCGATGTATTGCCTT
Source organism: Prolixibacteraceae bacterium (assembly GCA_023228025.1). GTDB lineage: Bacteria > Bacteroidota > Bacteroidia > Bacteroidales > Prolixibacteraceae > CAINVV01. Next base: position 55,099 of record JALOCD010000012.1, read on the forward strand.
GGATTGTGTGATGCTGTAATGGAGAGTCCCATCGTATTTGGGTAGTCTCTTGCCGTTTGCATGGCGATAAAGTAGGAGAGGGGGGTGCTGATGGGATCAAAGCAGGCAAGCACACGAAATCCCGCCTTCACGGCGGCATCAATGCCAATTTCCATCACGCGTGCACATCCCAGTCGGGCATCACGTGCAAAAACCAGTGTGTCCACTTCAATTAAACGTGCATAGCCAAAAGTGGCTTCAAATAGCCTAAGCACTTCACCATCCCCAAAATCACTGACTTCCCATCGGGCATCGTATGTTTTTATCGGATCTCTCTTTCTCATTTCATTTATCTCATAACTCATAACTCATAACTCATAACTCATAACTCATAACTCATATCTCATATCTCCTTTGC
>JALOCD010000013.1 GCA_023228025.1 Prolixibacteraceae bacterium
TGATATTGGGTCGTTGTTAATTGGATTGGCCCTTCCGCTCAAAACAGATCTTGCCAAATACTTTATTGGTGAGGCAGAGTTCAAGAAGATGGAGCGGCTGCTTTCCGAATTCAAACTGGCTATTCCCAAACGCAGGGTTGCCATCAACATCTCAAAGGTCTCGACAGGGAATATTGACGGGGTATTCAAAGCCCAGGATAAACTTTTGAAAGACCAAATAGATGCCTTGGTACAACCCTACCAGTTTAGCCAGCCAGATTTTTTCAATTCCTACAAAAATGCCCGAAACATTGTTGATTATTCAGGAAGGGGCAAGGCTACTCCGGTAGCTACGCTAGCCAGCCCTGTTTAATTATCTGGAAGCTTTCCTTTCCGGTAGTTTTAAAAGATCTGCCCTAACAAATGCACAAGGCCAATCGATGAATTTGATTGGCCTTTGCTGTTGATAACACATTATAAAATAACTTGCGAGTTTGACAAATAGCTTATCAGTTTATTTTTAATAAGTGATTGGGATTAAATATTCTCCAGTCTCATTTACTTAAACATAAATCTATTTTGTAAATTTGAAGGAATCTAAACCCTCAATCAAAATCATGAAAGCAAAATTATTTTAGAACGATGGAGCAACAAAGGGGTTATCAACCAATAGTTGACAGAGTTGTGGGGTATGGTTAATGATGCAATTCAGAAGAACAAAAATTGTTGAAAACTTAGGTTAAACCGCTTTAAATTTAACTAAACAACATATCATGCATGACATAATGATAAGTTACTCTTCAAAAGACAAATCGATAGCTGATGCTGTTTGCAACAATTTGGAGACAAATGGAATAAGAGTATGGATGGCATCACGTGACATAAAGGCTGGCGCCTCGTACCCCACAGCAATTCTCGAGGGGATAAAGACTTGTTCAATTATTGTACTTGTTTTCACTTCCAATTCCAACAAATCAGAATGGGTACCAAAGGAAATTGAACGGGGAGTGCACTATGGCAAGATCATAATCCCATTTAAGATAGAAGAAGTTTCGCCTATTAATAGCGATATTGAACTTTGTACCTGTACACAGCACTGGTTAGATGCACTTACCCCACCCTTAGAGGTAAATATTGCAAAATTGGTCGTAACTATTAAAAAACTTTTGGACATTAACCAAGAGGGAGATAGCTTAAATCTAAGACAAAAATTCACCGCACTGAGTCCGTTGGGGCAGTTCTACCAGCTCTCAAATCGCTGGGCGCAAAATAATTACGCATATTATGTGCTGGAAAGCCTTAACGAAGAGCAGAAATCAATACTTCGCAACGCTCCAAAAACCATTGAAATAGAAGACGAGAACGTGATGTTGTTCATGCTTGAGGCATCGTTGCACTTTGGTGGTGATTGGGTGTACTGGGGCAGACGCATTAACAACAAAGAGACCCTGGCTAAACACCTTGTGAAAATGCTGGGTATAACTTACATTCGTCCCCGCTACCGATCATTATACCTCATGCAGGATATTGAAAAGACCTATATTGAACCATGGTTAGAAACTAATAATCTTACACAAGATGAAGGACTAATGAAACTTCTGGAAAAACATGTCTATACAAAAATATTCCTTAATTATCTGTTTAAAGTTTCAGAAAGTACAGATCCAGAGCTTGCTAAGCGAGCTAAAACTGTTCTGTTCGAGATTAATCGTTACGATAGTAAAAGCAAAGGATTGGATGTTTTTCCAAACCTATTATAAAACTGTAATTAGTTCAACAAAAATGTTTTAAAGCCCATGACAGAAAATGGAGTTATAAACCAACAGTTGCTAAAGAATGTAATAAATGTTTAATGAGTAAATTTTGAACCATGCCTGAAACTAAAATTATCTGTACAAATCCCACCTGCAACAGTGAAAATGTAATTTTCAGTAAAAAGCGTGGCGGGTACTTCTGCGAAGAGTGTGAGCAAGAGGTTATTATTAAAAAGACTTTCAAGCAAATGAATATTTTTCTCAGCTATGGCAGAGACCAATACACTGAATTTGCCGAAAAAATTAAAAATGATCTTAAGGCAAGGGGTCATAATGTATGGTTCGATAAAGAAAAACTAAGAGAAGGTGGAGACTGGGAGAACTATATTGAAGATGGACTAAAAATGGTTTCCGATAATCCTTCCATTGGCAGGTTTGTGTACATCGTAACACCGCACTCTGCACGAAAGCCGGATGGCTATTGTTTGAATGAAATTGCCAGAATATTGACCAAAAATGTGGGTATAGTGCCGGTAATGCTGGTATATTGCGAGTTGCCATTATCTATTTGTAGGATTCAGTGGCTTGATGCGCAAAATTGTGTCAGTAATTATACATCTGCAAGTTACGATAAAACTTTTCAAAGACTCATTGAAGCACTTGAAGATGATAAACTGGATTATGAAGGGTTCCAATCCAATCTTTTCAAGATGCTCACACCTATTGATTTTGGTTCTGATATTTTCTATCACCTTCGAAATTTTACCGGGCGCAAATGGCTTATAGAGATCCTTGATAATTGGCTTGCTGATGTAAATGGATCGAAGGTATTTGTATTGGAAGGAGGGCCAGGTGTTGGCAAGACTGCAATATCAGCATACCTTATTGACAAAAAGAAAGAGATTGTGGGTTATCATCTATGCAATGCCAGTGATACTAAAATGAACAATCCAATAAATTTAGTTAAATCTATTGCGTTCCAACTTAGCACACAAATTAAAGAGTATCAGGACAGACTTGCACAAGTCACACTTGATAAAGAAACAGATGCTATTACACTATTCAATGACATTGTATCTCAACCTTTGTCCAGAATAAATAAACCAGAAGGCAATATATTTATACTGATAGATGCGCTCGATGAAGCAAAATCTTTAAGTAATATCAATGAAATTGCAGAGCTGATCTCATCTGTTTTTCACAAAACACCTGATTGGCTCAGAATGATTGTTACAACAAGACCTGAACCTGGAGTCATTGAATTATTGCGGAAATACAACCCATACTTATTCAATGCTTCTTCTGATGATAATATAAATGATATCAAAATTTACCTTTCAGAAAATATACATTATTCTGAAGGAAGCGTGAAGGAAAGTGCCATTCAGAGTATCGTCAGCAAAAGCGAAGGAAATTTTCTATACGTGAAGGAAATGTGCCACGATATTGCTTTAAAAATTATAGATATAACTCATCCGGATAAATTTCCTTGTGGAATGGGTGATCTGTTTTTGAAATCATTTAAGCGAAAATTTGGCAATTGTGATTACCGAAAAGAAATTGATCCTATTTTAAGGGTTATCATCGCTGCATTGGAACCAATTTCCATTGATTATCTGAGCCGATTATTGTCTATTTCAGAAACTGAATTATATGATTTTCTTAATAAAGCCGGTTCATTCTTCCCAGTAAATGAGGATAAGATTAAACCTTTTCATAAATCACTCACAGATTGGATCACAGACAGGGAATCTGCAAACATCTATGCTATCAGCCGAAATGATTCTGATAAGAAAATGGGGGAACTAAGTCACAAATTATTCGGAGAACTTCTTGAAAATTTGGGTGATCCCAATAATAACACTTATTGCATCAATTACTCTTTTATTCATCAGTATAAAGCCGGGATGAAAAAAGAGTTACTTAGCAACTTAAATCATGTTTTAAATTCAGAGAAAGATACTTACGAGATATTTAATTCAGGAATTAATAAATTGTTCTTTTGGGTAATCGAAAATAAGATCATTGAAGATGAAATATTGTTCAAAAGTTTGCTTAGTGGAATTCAAATAGAAACTGACATTTCAAATAAGATTAGATATCGTCATTTCCTGAGTGCCATCGCATGTGCAACTGAGAAGACTGGTCATTCAAGTTGGGCTTTACATCTACATGATATAGTATTTGAAATAGATAGTGCTCTGATTTTACTGGAACCGAAAAATATAGAATATAGAGGCAATTTAGCATTGAGCTATAATAATATTGGGACGCTTAATAGTGCATTGGGTAATTCCCAAAAGGCTATTGAATTTGGGGAAAAATCTGTATGTGAAATCAAAGAGCTTATATTGTTGGACCCTGAAAAGGTCGGTTTAAAGAAGGTATTTTTAACAATCCTTGTAAATTTATCAAAAAATTACGCATTAGCAGGAGACCTCAAAAAGTGTATAGAATGCTCTGAAATTGCCATTTCAGTCGCAGAAGAGCTTAATTCTATATATCCGAAAGATAACAATTTTATATCCATTCTAATTAACATGTATGTTCAAGTAATTAACTTATATAAATCTATAGGGAATGAAGAAAAGGTGGAAGAAATTCTTGAAAAAAATAACAATTTGATTAAAACATACGGAAGCAGGTTAGACAGTCATGAAATTGAGAAAAAAATGCATGTACTTATCAATACCATTCTAAATTCCGAAAAGACAGAAGAAAATATAATCAAATTTATAGCATCAATTAAAATATTATTTGAAGAAGCGTCACAAGAAGCTAAGGCTCTTCTGATCCAAAATCCAAATAGTACCGAAATAATGTTACAATTATTCATTTTATACTTCAACGTTGGAAAAATGTTAGCAGAATTTAATCAAACCGAAGCAGCTTTAATTTATTATGAAAAAGGAATCAGCCAATTGGAAGTCCTGATTGAAATAGATCCTGACAGGACAGATTATAGGCAATATTTTATTGCCAATATGGCCATCATTTTTGGCTGCTGTTCAATAGATGATACTAGTACAGAAGCTGATATATGTAAATTCTTACCGGTTTTTGGAAAAATTGCAAAAGCATCAGAATCCCTTGTTAAAAAGGTGCCTGATAGGATGGAATTCAGACAACTACTTTTACTCTCATTTTCACTTTCAGGTGACCTAAACGAATTGATTGGTGAATCGAAAATGGCATTGTGCTACTACGAAAAGACCTTTAAAGAAATAGATTCCTATCTTACATTTGTACCCGAAACGAAAGATTCTAATGAATTCATTTATTCAATTATTGATGATTTAGGAAAGGAATTTAAAGAACTTGGAGATCAACCTAAGGCAATTTCACTATATGAGAAATCTCTCACTGTGGTCGAAAAAATGTTACTAATCGAACAAGAAAGCCTTGATTACAAACAAAAAAAATGCGCCAATTTAATTGAATTAGGTAACCTTCACAAAGAGTTGGGGCATAATAATGAAGCATTATATTATTTTGAAAAACTTTCAGAATTACGAATAGCACTCTTTGAAACTAATCCTCTTGATGAGTCATTAAAAGAAAAACTTGCTTCCTCCTACTCAAGTTTAGGAGACATACTTCAGAAACTGGGTCGAAACGAAGAGGCAATACCTAATTTTGAGAAGTGTGTTGAATTAAGAGAAGAGCTTTATGGATCAAATCCTCAAGACGACAATCGAAAAGATAACCTTCTAACTGCTTACTCGGGGATAGGAGATCTTCATAAGAAGATGGATAACAACAAGGAAGCCTTAAGATACTTTGAAAAACTTTCAGAATTACGAAAAGCACTCTTCGAAGCTAATATACAAGATGTGATACGAAAAGATAACCTCGCAATATCATATTTCAGAGTAGGGAATCTTTATAATGTTATGGATCAAAAAGTTGAAGCCTTAAATTACTTTGAAAAGTGTTCCAGTTTATTTAAAGAACTATATGAATCTAATTCAAAAGATGAGAGAATTAAAGGTAACCTTGCAATCTTTTATTCAAGTTTAGGAGACGTACTAAAAGAAGTGGGCCGAAACGAAGAAGCAATAGCTAATTTTAAGAAGTGTGTTGAACTAAGAGAAGAGCTGTACCATTCAAATTCCCAAGACAACACTAGGAAAAATAACCTTATAACTTCTTACTCAAGTCTTGGAGACTTTCATAAATTGATTGGCAAAAACAAGGAAGCACTAAATTACTTTGAAAAACTTTCAGAATTGCGAAAAGCACTTTTTGAAACTAACCCTCTAGATGAGTCACGAAAAGAAAACCTTGCCTTCTCCTATTCAAGTTTGGGAGCTCTCCACCAGTTGCTGGGGAACAAAATGGAGGCCTTAAATTACTTTGAAATGCGCCTCAAATTATATAAGGAAATATGTGAGAGCAACCCAAAAGATGAGAGAATAAAAGGGAATCTTGCCGACTATTATTCAAGTTTAGGAGACATACTCATGGAGATGGCTCGCAACGATGATGCGTTAAATTACTTTGAAAAGCTTTCAGTCTTAAGGAAAGAACTTGACGAATCTAAACCACAAGATGAGTCACGAAAGGAAAACCTTGCCTTCTCCTATTCAAGTTTAGGGAATCTCTATAAGCAGATGGGAAACAAAATCGAAGCCTTAAATTACTTTGAGATGTGCTTCAAATTATATACGGAAATATATATATCCAATCCAAAAGACGCGAGAATAAAAAGGAATCTTGCAATCTTTTATTCAAGTTTAGGAGACCTTCACAAAGAGATGGGGCATAACAATGAAGCATTAAATTACTATGAACTCCTTTCGTATTTACGTAAAGAATTATATGATGCAAATCCCAATGATATTTCAAGTCAAAGCTATTTATGCATATCGTATGCAGGACTAGGATATATCTATCAGGCAATGGAAATGTATGAAGATGCCCTCAATGTCTTTGAAAAGCGATTTGCTCTATCAAAAGAATTCTTTGAAGGTAATCCCCAAGAAGAGACATTGAAACAAGGGTTTGCTGTTTCATATGGTAACTTAGGTGGATTATATCTTTCATTAAACAATTTAAATAGAGCAACACAAAACTTCAATATATGCAAAGAGATTTTTACAGATATTGCAAAAAATAACCCTAGTTCCAATAGTATTAAAGGTTGTTTAGCCGGTATTGAAGCAATATCAGCTATTTTATTTATGCAAGAACAACCCAATGATTCCGAAGCATTTAACCAGCTAAATAATTCAATTAATATCTGGCAAGAATTAAATAAGTTGCCAAATAATAATTATGAGAAAGATATTGATTTGGTAGATCAATTCAAAAACGAGAAATCTGATTATAAAACAGTAATAATTGAGTTGTTTTATAACTAAACGATTACGATCTTAGCTATTATTTTTCACTACACTTAAATTGAACAAATTGGCTACACATATAGACGAATGTTCTCTTTTGTATTTTATCAATTTCAAGAAATAGTATAATATAAATAGAGTTAAAATATGAATATTAAATATAATGAGTAAGAAATCAAAGAACAATTCCTTGATTACCTTGAATATAGGCATTACAGGTCACCGAGACATTCGGCATGCAGACAGGGAGATTTTAAAACAGTTGCTTATAGATTTTATAAAAAAAAAACAAAATCAATGTTCGAATACTCCGATTGTATTGCTTACTCCCCTTGCCGAAGGAGCTGATCAAATCGCTGCTTTGGCTGCCATTGATTGCAAAATCGATTTCAATGCCGTGCTACCCATGCCGGTTGAAGAGTACAAACGTGATTTTGTTTCCGCTGAATCTTTAAGGGAATTTGAGAGTTTGCTTGCTAAAGCTTCCTTAGTAATTGAACTTCCACTCCAGGAAGGAACCACAATTAAAAATGTTAACAGCCCTGTAAGACGAAATGAGCAATATTATCAAAACGGCCTATTTTTAGCCAGGCATTGTCATACCTTGATTGCGTTGTGGGATGGAATTAACAACAATAAGAAAGGGGGTACCGCTGACGTAGTCAAACTTAAAAAATCTGGTATTCCAGGGAAATTTGAAGATAAAAGTAAAAGGCTTCACTATCTTCAAACAGGACCAATTTATCACATTGTTACTCCACGGAAAAGCAACCCGGTTATTGATCAGCCTTTACCTAAACCAATTTCTTATCCTACCCATTATGGTGAGGATTTGGCTAGCTCTGTGAAACATGATGAAGAAATACATAAACGTATAGATTCATTCAATAAAGACTTTACTAAAAAATGGCCGGATTTACAGAAAATTGTTAAAGAAAGTGCAGGTGAATTATTTGCAAATCATCCAGATCTTGCAAATGACAAAGCGTTGCATAACATTGCAGAAAAATACGCTATTGCCGGAGAGCTTTCAAATATTTTTCAGAAAAAGAGATTTCGTGCATTACAGGGATTATTATTTTTAGTTGTGTTGGCATTTTTCTTCCTGCACAGTAATGCGGAATTTTTTCACGAACCTTTAATATTACTTTTATATCCTCTAACCATGGGAATTGGGGCTATTTGGTTTTTTATTGCTCGCCGGAAACACTATGAATATAAGCATGAAGATTACAGAGCATTGTCAGAAGCGTATCGAATACAGTTCTTTCTGAAAGCTTGTGGTAAGAATGATAACGTCAGCGATCATTACCTCAAAAGACATAGAGGAGAGTTGGAGTGGGTGCTTTACACTTTGCGTACTTCACTTTTAAATGATTGGGAAAGTGAAAATAAACCCGTGAAATTGGATATTACGATGAGGGCCTTCATCTTTCTAAAGACCAATTGGGTTAATCACCAATTGGAATATTTCAATAGAAAGACGATAGAACACAATAACTCATCAAAAAACTGGAGTTCGCTGGCGAATTATTCTTTTATAATTGCCATTCTATCTGCCTGCTTGCTTTTTCTGATAAGCTATTATAAAGAGTTATTACCTGAAAATATCAGATTGTTCGAAGAAATCATACGTTCAACACTATCTTGTTGTACAAGTGTTTTCCTGGTTCTTGCTGCCGCGCTTCATGGATACTCAGATAAAATGATATTTGCCGAACAGGCTAAAAATTATCATCAAATGGCTCAACTTTTCCAATTGGCAAGCGATAAATTAAACCACGCAATCGAAACAAATGATGTAATCGAAGCAAATGACATCATCGGCGAATTAGCCCAGGAAGCCTTGCTTGAGAATGGAGACTGGTTGTTGCTTCATAGGTCAAGACCATTAGAAATACCGAAGGGGTAAATTGAAGCGAATTTATTCCCCGTTGTTATTGATTTGCAATCAGCTCCATTTTATCAGGGATTTACAATCCTAACCAGCCAGGAATAAATCCACTCAGCGCAGTATCATTCCAAAGATAAAGGCTTGGTTGAAATAGTTTTATTAAATCTCTTTGAGCGGATACAGATACACAGTTAGATGGTGTAGAATGCAAACCTGCATCAGCCATGAATGAGAAAGTAATTGATAATGGACAATGAAGAAGAAAAAAAATACAGCAACCGAAGGTTTCAATGAAATCCTGCTTTACAATACGCCCAACGGCAAGGTGAAAGTGGAAATTTATTTACAGAACGAAACCATCTGGCTTACACAACAAAAAATTGCAGAACTTTTTGGGGTGCAAAGACCAGCCGTTACCAAACACCTTAAAAATATTTTTGAAACAGGAGAATTGAAGGAAGAAGTGGTTAGTTCCATTTTGGAACATACCACTCAACACGGTGCTGTAGAAGGAAAAACGCAGGAAACAAAAGTTAAATACTACAATCTTGATGTAATCATTTCTGTTGGCTACCGTGTCAACAGCAGTCAGGCAACGGCATTCCGCATTTGGGCGACAGAACGTTTGAAGGAATACATCATCAAAGGTTTTACAATGGATGATGAACGGCTGAAAAATCCCAACAACATTTTCGGTAAAGATTATTTTGAAGAACAACTTGCCCGTATCCGCGACATACGAAGCAGCGAACGCAGGTTCTATCAGAAAATAACCGATATCTACACCCAATGCAGCGCCGACTATAATGTAGAAACACAAGCTACAAAAGAATTTTTTGCAACGGTTCAAAACAAATTGCATTGGGCAATAACAGGCCAGACTGCAGCCGAACTGATTGCAGCCAGAGTGGACAGCGCAAAAGAAAATATGGGTTTGACAACATGGAAGAATGCACCAAAAGGGAGCATCAGGAAAACTGATATCGGTATTGCAAAAAATTATTTGAACGAAAAAGAATTGGACGGATTAAACAGAATCGCTGTGATGTATCTGGACTTTGCAGAAAGCCAGGCACTTAAAGGCGCGGTGATGTATATGAAAGATTGGATAATAAAGCTAGATGCTTTCCTGCAGTTTAACGAAGAAGCAGTTTTAAACCATCAGGGTAAAGTTTCACACGAAGTGGCTTTGGCGCTTGCTGAAAGTGAATTTGAAAAATATCGCATTGCACAGGATAAATTGATGGAAAGTGATTTTGATAAATCGTTGAAAAAAATTTCACAGCTATCACCAAAGACAAAATAAATTTATACAAACCGCGGCTTGAGCTATGGCCAAGAATAATCAAATCATTTCGGTCTCGTTTGTCCAGGATATTAAAACTATCATTGGGCAAGCTCGTACACAAGCAGTTCGCAGTGTAGAATTACCCAATATCCCAGATTCCGGCAGCTTTCTCAAGAGAAATCAACGCCTCGGTGTATTTGTAAAGGGTATCGTAATATTCAACCTGTAAATTGCTATACGTATGCTGGGCATTCAGCAAATCAATCAATCCGGTTTCTCCCCGTTGGTAAGCATAAGTTCTCGCCTCCAAAATTTTTGCAGCATCATCAACTAAACCTGTCTTATATTGATAAAGCTGCTTTTCAAGGGCTTTAAAGGCAAACCAGGCTTGAGTCACCTCACTGGTAATCTGAAGTTGTATATCTCTGAAAACAGTTTCTCGCTGGCTGACGGCATTGTTTGCAGCCTGCAATTCTCCCCTGTTTAAACCTGATAATTTCAGAGGAATAGTGATTCCTGCACTGTACGAATTAAATGCAGGAGCCGGAGCAATTTCATTCTTCACCACAGCGCTGTGGGCGTATCCGGCATTCAGGCTAAACTCAAATGCACGGCCAGCCTGGATGAGACGAACCTGCTTTTCCGAAATTTCCTTGTTTCGAATTGCAACCTGCAGGTCTGAACGTCGTTCGAGAGCGGATTGGATCAGCTTGGGAAGAATAAATTCCTTATGCTGAAGTGGAAAATCGTCGGATGGCAAAAGCAGCGTATCTGAAAATACCTTCCCCTGAAGTTGTGCGAGTTGGGTAAGCGAAGCCTGAAAATCAGCTTCTGCCTGATATACCTGATTTTTTTGCGACCGGGCTTCCAATGCCGTTTGCAGGGCATCAGTTGCATTAATTGCCCCGGCTTTCAAACGCAAACTATCAGCCTCTGCCAGTTTTCGAAGTCGATTGTAAATGTCTGTTTGCAGACGGAACAGGTTCTTTTGCCTGATTGCTGCAAAGTAACTGATGGTAGCCTCCGCACGCATATTTTGAAAATAAGCGTCCAAGGCCGACTGTGTAAGTTCTTTCTGGCTTCTGGCCAGTGAAACGTTGGCTCCTCGCTTGTTTCCCAGGCTGAAAGGATAACTGACCCCTGCATCGATTCCTTGTCCCATCAGCATGGTTTTATCTTCGTTGTTGGAGTAAGCAATTGAAATGTCCGGATCAGGAAATACCTTGGCGGCTTTAAGCTGTGCCTCAGCTATACTGACATTGAACTGTTCGGCAATGTAGCCCAGATTTCCTTTGTTTACCCTGATAAGATAGTCCGACAACGAAAGCGGGAGCTGTTTGTCCCCCTCTGTTGACTGTCCAAATAAATTCAGGACGGTAAGCAGGGAGATTATCGTAATTGATAGTGATTTCATCTGTAAACTCAATTTAAATTTCATCCGTCTGTTGATTGGATTCAAACCATTTTTCCATCATATAGTACAATGCAGGTAGTGCGTACAATGTTATGATAGTCCCAAATGCAAGGCCATAAACAATGACAGTAGCAAGTGGTCGTTGTACATCCGATCCAATATTGGTTGAGAGGGAAGCAGGGACAAGCCCAAGAATTGCCACTGTTGAAGTCATCAAAATTTGTCGAAACCGGTGTGAAGCGCCTTTGATAACAGCCCCTTTCAATGCTTCACCGCGTTCTCTCAATTGGTTGATGTGAGAAATCATCAAAACACCATTCATGATAAAAACACCAAACAAAGCAATGAAACCAACTGCTGACGATACGTTAAAGGTCATACCTGTAATGTTCAAAGCAAGCATTCCCCCAAAAACAGATAGTGGCAAAACTCCGATTTGAAGCCATGCCTGTCTAAAATTCCCGAAACTCCAGAAAAGCAGCAGAAACATCAGGGCCAGCGAAAGCGGAACAATCAGCGCCAATCGGGCATAAGCCCTTTTTTGGTTGTCAAACTGTCCACCCCATTGAATATGAAACTCATCGTGCTGATAGACTACATTTTTTTCAATGGCATTATTGGCTTCATGTATAAATGAGGCAACATCACCATCCCGCAGGTTTACCCTTACTGTAACAAATCGTTTGTTTTGCTCCCGGGTTATTATCCCGGCCCCTGTTGTCGTAGATATGTCAGCAATTTGAGAGAGGGCAATTTTTGCTCCAGTTTCGGAGGTAAGCAGTAAGGCCCCAATTTTTTCAGGAGTGTTGCGAAATTGATCGTTGTACCTGCATGTAACATCGTATACCTTATTTTCCATAAATACCTGTGAGGTGGCTTTTCCACCAATGGCGACTTCAATCAATTCTGATACATCTGAAACATTCAATCCATACAAGGCAATTTTGTCCCTATCTGCTTGAATTTGAAGCTGAGGCAAAGGAGGTTCCTGCTCGATGCTAACATCATCGGCTCCCTTTATATTTCGCACAATTTTAAGCACATTCTCCCCTATTTTGCGGGCTTCCAACTGGTTTTCACCATAGATTTTAATAGCAAGATCACTATGAGAACCGGCAATCTGATCCATTACCATATCTATAATAGGTTGCGAGAAACCTATCTCATAACCAGGGAGCTTTGCCATATCACCTGCAATTTCATCTATCAGTTCCGTTTTCCGTTTGCCATGCCGCCACTCCTTATATGGCTTCAAACCTACCGCACATTCTACATGCGAGGCAGAGAATGGGTCAACACCCTCATCATCACGCCCAACCTGAGTCATCGCATAGGTAACTTCATCGAATTTCATTATGTGTTTTCTGAGGGTATCTGCCATTATTTTCGATTTCTCGACTGTAATACCCGGTGGCAACTGTACCTGCATCCAAATGGATCCCTCATCTAAAGATGGTAGAAAATCTTTTCCAACATGGTAAGACAACAAAACCGTTGAAACTCCGATAATTCCAAGCGGAATAAATACTTGCTTCGGTTTTTCGACAAGTTTGATGATAAACTGATGATAAAAGTGTGTTAATCTTTCGAGCCAGGGATTATGATAGGATTTTTGAGGTTTTCTGTAAAGCATATAGGCTAACCCTGGAATAAGAAGTAATGCAACAGCAAGAGCCCCTAAAATGGCATATCCAACCGTAAATGCCATTGGCGTAAACATTTTCTTCTCTATCCTTTCGAAGGTAAAAAGCGGCAGATAGGCCATTATAATGATTAACATAGAGAAAAAAATCGGCTTTCCAACTTCAGCACACCTTTTCACTATATTGTCAGCATGGAAAGGTTCCGATGGATTTTCTTCTCTTTTCCGCAAAACAGTCTCCATCATTACTATTGCCCCTTCCACAATGATTCCAAAATCAATTGCTCCCAGTGACAAAAGATTTGCCGGAATATTGGTAAGGTACATCAAAATAAACGCGATGAGCAGTGACAAAGGAATCGCAACCGCTATTACCAATGCCCCTCTCCAGCTTCCAAGAAAAATAATCAAGACAGCAAATACAAGCAATACACCAAAAAGAAGCGTGTGGGATACAGTATTTAAGGTAGCATTCACCAACTGCGTTCTATCCATGTATATATGAACCTGTACTCCTTTGGGTAATATTTCGCTATTCAGTTCTTCTATAGCTTTGTGTACATTTTCGAGCACAACGCTAGGGTTCTCGTACCGGAGCAGTTGCACTATGCCTTCCACTCCATCACTATTTTCCCGGGTTCTGTCTGTAAATCCCATGACTCCCTTTCTCTCCAGATTGCCGTACTTAATCGTTCCCAAATCGTTTAGGTAAATAGGAAGGCCATTTGCCGTTTTAACAACAATCTTACCCAGATCATTCAGGTCCTTGATCAGGCCAATACCCCGAACAACATAGGTAAGATCGCCCAGGCCAATCATGCTTCCACCTGCATTGGAATTGTTTTTTTCAATCCGCTCGATTACTGTACTTAGGGAAACGTTATATTTTTCAAGCATTCTGGGATCAATCTCCACCTGAAACTGAGTCGTAATACCACCAAAGTTAGATACATCGGCTACGCCTGTGATCTGCTTGATCCGTGGTATAATCACCCATTTTTGCAAATCAGTAATTTCCCGAAGCGTATGGGTTTTACTTTCAATAATATAACGGCATACTTCACCTGTAGGGGATGTCAGCGGGTTTAAGCCAGGCTGCGCTCCAAACGGAAGAACAACACCATTGATCCTCTCTTGTACACGTTGCCTTGCCCAGTAGTCATCAACACCATCTTTAAATACCAGAATAATGGTTGAAATTCCAAACATATTTTTGCTGCGCATGGTTTGCAATCCAGGCATTCCATTGAGCTCTCTTTCCAGTGGGATTGTAATTTGCTGTTCAATCTCTTCAGATGCAAGTCCTGGCACCTGTGTGGCCACTTGTACGGTTACGTCGGCAATATCAGGATAGGCATCTACGGGTAATTGAAACCAGGAATATACCCCTATTGCTGCAACCAATGTAAAACAAGTTGCAATCAATAAACGCCGATGAATAAATAGTCTAAACAATTTTTCCATGATGTGATTGTATTAACGCAAATAAACTCCCCCCTCGGCAACAATGACATCTCCAGGTGAAACTCCGGTGTGAACTATGAAAATTTTTTCTCCATCAGAAGTGACAGTAACCTGTTTTCGGACAAATCTTCCCTCACCTGTTTTGACAAACAAATAACAATGATCTTCTTCCTGCAATACTGCCGTTGATGGGATCACCATGGCCGCTTTCAGATTTTGAGTAAATATGACAGTAGCAAACATTCCGGGTTTTAACATTTTTCCCTGGTTCGCGCACTCAACATACACCTCAACCGAACGGGTTTGTTCATCCATCATATTTCCAATGTAGTTAATAAACCCATATACGGGCTGATCCGGATTTGCCTCGGTTAAAGCCAGAACTTCATCTTGTTCGTTAAGAATTCCTATGTTTTTCTCTTTAACGTGAGCTACAACAAATACCTTACTTAAATCAGCTACTGTAACAACAGGATCAGCATCAACTTTCAGGTATTGACCTACTGTAAGGTTATTTCGTACAATCTCACCTGATATGGGTGAACGTACGATTAACGGATTAACCATGCTTATTTCATCGGGTTTGACATTAAAAATTTTCAGAGACTCTTCCAGTTTCTCATATTCATTTATGGCAATCTGACAGGCTGTTTCTGCTTCGTCAAAATCTTTTTTTGAACCAACCCTATTATCAAGCAGATCTTTTTGGCGAAGAAAGTTGTTGGTTGCCAATCGTTTTTCCTGATTGGCTTGCACAAACAATTTGACTAATTCAAAATACTGGGGTGCGTTAATCTCAAATATTGGCGTGCCTACGGAAACTTTTTGACCTAGTTTTACAAATGATTTCACGATACGCCCTTCGAATGGTGAAGATATTTCAGCCAAACAACCCGAAAGGGTTTTTACGGTACCGGTTGTCATACATTGTATTTTATACGCTTGTTTTTTAACGGTATACAAATTAATCTTTGAAAATAACGGAGAGTTTTCAGATACGACAATAGTATCTCCCAATATTTTTATTCTACCATCCTGTTTATCATCGCTTTTCTGTTTGCCCAGATTGCATGAGACAGAAATAATTAAGATATAACTTAATAATGTCAGCCTAACCATCATAATGTGTTTATTTAAAAAAAATTAGAAATTTGAGCTTATAGAAATTGTTACTCCTTAATTAACAATTGAAAAATAAATAATTCATTAGCTAAACAGAGAATGACAATAGCACACGATGAGGCGGTATCTCACCTGCTCAATTTGTGTTGAGATAAAATTCAAGATAAAATGCTTTTCCTGCTTGTCTATTCAATGTTCAACCTATGGGAGGTGCACGGCTGATTCCAAAAGAGCAACTTTCTTTTATAGGAGCAACAGACTGAATAACAGGCACAATTGCAACAACACCTAAGATAAAAAGGAATACCTGGAATTGTTCGAATGAATCCAGATTAAGACGTGTAATCAGATCCAAAAAAAACGCAATAGACGGAAGATGTTTGTGGGACTGAAATGGTGAGTGAGAGCCTTTATCAGGTGTATATGGATGTACGTGTGTAATAATCTGTCCTCCCACAAGCTGATGCGAGTGAGTATTCATTGCCTGATTCGAAAAAAGCCAGCCAAATGAAATCAACAGAAGATATACAACATATTTTTTAAAACGGTCCTGCAAAGCATCAAATTTACAAAGATTTATTTCTACGACTAATCCGCTCGTAACTTCAACATATTTAACGCAACATCAAACGTAAAAGTTCCATAACAACCACAAGTATATCTCATTTTACATGAATTAAAACTCATTGTTCAATCTTGTTCAATTTGTGAAAATGATTTGAACAATCACTTTGACACCTTCGTGGTGAAAATTAAAATTTACCACGAAGGTGTCAAAGGAATACACAACTGCAAAAAAAGGAAATATCAGCTAGGAATATTTATCTTCAACCGCTCAATTCAAACCCCGTTTTTTTAGCAATGGTTCAATTCCAGGTGTTTTACCTCTAAAATTTACGTAGAGTTTCATGGCCTCTTCTGTACCACCCCGTTCCAAAATATTTTTACGGAAAGCGGTGGCAACCTCCTGGTCGAATATATTTCCTTTTTCCAGATAGGCCTCAAAAGCATCACAATCCAACACTGCTGCCCAGATATAGCTGTAATATCCGCTCGAATACCCTCCGGGGAACGCGTGGTTGAAGTAGGTTGAACGGTAACGTGGAATTATTTCAGGAATCAGACCGGCTCTCTCCATGGAGTTTTTTTCAAATTTTTCAACATCAATATCTACTGCTTTGGTAACGGTTGAATAATCCATGTCGAGAATGGCGGCAGCCAGAAATTCTGTTGTAACAAATCCCTGGTTGAATTTCCCTGCTTTGATAATTTTGTCCACCAAGGTTTGGGGAATCACCTCACCCGTCTTGTAATGTTTTGCGAACATTTTAAGCACTTCCGGCTCGACTGCCCAATGTTCCATCACTTGTGAAGGCAACTCAACGAAATCGCGGGATACAGAAGTTCCTGAGAGGGTTCTATAACGACATTTAGAAAGCAGTCCGTGCAGACCATGGCCAAACTCATGAAACAGGGTCTCCACTTCATCAAAGCTCAACAGAGCGGGCTTATCACCTGTGGGTTTAGAGAAATTGAAGGTATTGGAAACAACGGGCCTAACATCTGCCTCTCCTTTATAATGATATTGGTCCCTGTAATTGTTCATCCAGGCTCCACCTTTTTTGGAAGCACGGGGGAAGAAGTCCATATATAGAATCCCTACCAGTGAACTATCCCGATCTTTAACTTCAAAAACCTGACATTCAGGATGATAAAGCGGCATATTTTGTATTTGCCTGAACGTAAGCCCGTACAGTTTGTTGGCAACTGCAAATGCACCTTCCCGTACAGTGTTTAATTCGAAATAGGGCCTTACCTGCTCTTCGTCGAGGTCGTATTTTTCCTTTCTGACCTTTTCAGCGTAATACCACCAATCCCAGCTTGCCAGCTTAAATTTGCCGCCCTCCCGATCAATCATGGATTGAATGTCCTTGGCCTCTTCTTTTGCACGCTTCAATCCCGGTGTCCAGACTTTCCCAATCAGATCATATACATTTTTGGCATTCTTGGCCATACAATCATCCAGGACATATGCAGCCCAGGTTTCAAAACCCAGCATATTAGCTTTTTGCAGGCGAAGATTGACAATTTTGCTGATGATATTTTTATTGTCAAATTCATTGTTATTGTTGCTTCGATTGTACATGGCCTTGTACAATTTCTCCCTGAGATCTCGCTTATCTGAACAGGTTAAAAATGGAATCCAACTTGGTTTTTGTAATGTGAAAACCCATTTTCCCTCCATATTATTTGCTTTGGCATCATCAGCCGCACCTGCGACTACTGATTCAGGCAGACCTGCCAAATCCGCTTTCTTGTCAATCACCAGTTTGAAGTTGTTGGTTTCTGCAAGCATGTTGTTGCCAAATTTCAACTCCAAAAGTGATAGTTCGGTATTGATTTTTTTGAATTCTTCCTTTTGGTCGGCGGCCAGATTTGCTCCTCCACGAACAAATCGTTTGTAAATCTCCTCTAAAAGCCGGCTTTGCTCCCCGTCAAGATTTAACTTATTCGCCTGATCTTCTACAACTTTGACCTTTGCAAAAAGCTTCTCATTCAGAAAAATTTCATCTGTATGCTGCGAAAGCAATGGAGCAACCTCCTCCGCTATCTTATCGATCGAATCGTTGGTATTGGCCTCCTTCACATTGAAAAATAGGGTTGAAACCCTGCTCAAAAGTTCACCGCTTCGATCCAGGGCGACGATGGTGTTGTCAAAATCCGGCGTGGCCGCATTGTTGATTATTTGATTTATATCCCGGTTGTGCTGTATGATACCCTCCTTGAATGCCGGAAGATAGTGCCTGTTCTCAATTTTGTCAAAAGGTGGCACCCCGAAAGGCGCACTGTATGTTTCAAAAAATGGGTTCATCTCTTTCTTTGCTTTCTTTTCGTTGACACATGAGGCCATCACTACCGTGAAAGCCATGAATAACAATACATTTTTCATGTTAAATTTGTTAGCTTATCTTATTGATAAATAATATCTTAAAATAGAGTTGCGCATCCAAAAATATCCCTGGATATTTTGAAGCACAAACATATAAAATCTGACCATAAAATGAACTGATTTTGAATAGGTTTAAAAATATTCATAATCGTAAAATGATGCCGGTTAAATTTATATTTTTGGATAGTCGGAAGAGTCCGATTCACTTTCCATAATCAATCAAACCAACTAACATGAGAACAGTATTCTTTTCGTTTATTTTTGCGATATTTCTTTTCTCTTGTGCGGAAAGACCCGTACCGTCAACCATCAATCCACAAGCATTCAGCAAATTAATTGACGGCCAACAGGTAATGTTGTACACCTTAAAGAATCAAAAGGGAATGGAAATTACAGTAAGCAATTGGGGAGGGCGAATCATATCGTGGTTGGTTCCTGACAAAAAGGGGAATATGGAAGATGTCGTTTTAGGCTATGATAGTATTAATGGCTATCTCAATGCAAAAGAAAGCTATTTTGGTGCAGCTATTGGAAGATATGGGAACAGAATTGCTAAAGGAGAATTTTCCATTGGGGATATTAAATACAAACTGGCCCAAAATAATGGCGTTAACAGCCTGCATGGCGGTGTTAACGGATTTTCAGGGAAGATGTGGGATGTCGTTCAAAAAAGTGATGGTGAATTGAACCTGAAGCTTGTTTCCCCGGATATGGACGAGGGTTTTCCGGGTGAGTTAATCGTTTCCATGATCTATCGTCTGACCAACAAGAACGAATTGATAATCCAATATGAAGCAAAAAGTGATAAACCCACCATCATCAACCTTACAAACCACAGTTATTTCAACCTGCACGGAGCTGGAAACG
The DNA here is from genome assembly GCA_023228025.1 of Prolixibacteraceae bacterium. GTDB lineage: Bacteria > Bacteroidota > Bacteroidia > Bacteroidales > Prolixibacteraceae > CAINVV01. The sequence continues at coordinate 19,720 of JALOCD010000013.1, forward strand.
GAACCATACTTGATCATCAACTTACCCTCAATGCCGATTTTTTTACACCCATTGATTCTACATTGATCCCTACCGGGGAAATTAGAACCGTAAACGATACCCCTTTTGATTTCAGAAAACCAACACTGATTGGTTCAAGGATAAACAGTGATGATCAGCAAATTCGATTCGGGCTGGGTTACGATATCAATTTTGTGTTGAATAAAAATCCTGACCAAATAGTCTCACTTGCTGCATCCGTGTTCGAACCCGAAAGCGGTCGTTTGCTGGAGGTATTTACCGATCAACCTGGCATTCAATTTTATACCGGTAATTTTCTCAATGGAGAATATCCTGGTAAAAAAGGAAAATACTATGGATATAGAACTGGATTTTGTCTTGAAACACAGCACTTTCCAGACTCACCCAATCAACCAAAATTCCCTTCGGTCCAACTCGATCCTGATCAGGTATATAGCCATACCTGTATTTATAAGTTTTCAGTGAATAATTAATGAGCTTCCCGTACCAGGTCTTTTACGTCGAAGTAGATGGAATGAATGGAGTCGTTCGAATTGTGTAACTCATTTCTTATCTTTCTGAACTGATCCTCTACCAGAGATGCAGAAACCTTGTTCTCGAGGTCAACCCCTATCACCAGCATGAATTTGCCTTTGCCCATCATCATGGCTGAAATGTAATTGACTTGATGGATTACTGAGTTTGCCATAACAGTTTGCTCAAACTCCCTGCGCAACTCTTTGGAAATATTCTCACCCACAATCAATTTCCGAAGCTCATTGATCATGAAAAGGGAGATAGTGACAAGGAGTATTCCTACAAGAATGGATCCAATGGCATCAAAAACTGGATGAACGAACCAGGCCAGGGCAGTGGAAATCAATACAAGTGTTAAGCCAATCAAGGCAGCCGAGTCTTCCAGTAAAATTACAAACAGATTGGTATCAGTGGATTCCTTTAGAGCCTTATAGATTCCTATACCTTTGTTTGTGTTTTTGAAGGCGGTGTAAGCAACATGAAATGATTTCCCTTCTAGCAGTATGGATACGATTAGCACGATAAATGACCAACTGATATTTTGCAAATCCACAGGATTAAATAGCTTATGAACCCCTTCGTAGATTGAGAAGGCAGCCCCAACAAAGAAAAGCAATACGGCAACCAGGAATCCCCAAAAATATTCCTCTTTCCCATACCCGAAGGGGTGTTGTTCTGTAGCAGGCTTTGCAGATCTTTTGTTTCCTATAAGCAAAAAAACCTGGTTTCCGCAATCTGCGAACGAGTGAATGGACTCAGCTAGCATCCCGGCGCTGTGGGTCACAGCAGAGACTATGAATTTGATAATAGTAATCAAAATATTGCTCCCAAGGGCAAAAACTACCGCTTTTACTGAACCGCTGTGTCCCGACATACTTGAAGGTTTATGCGATCAAAAATAGTAGTTTTTAGCCAAACGAAGAGAACGAAAGATTAATCTGTTTCCCTCTACCTCAAAGATTTTGACCATATCTATCTTCTTGGATTTGGAAAAGCTTCTGCGGCCATGGCGGAAAGCATGGAAGAGCTATTGGGTGAAAGGGTATCCGGAGGGTTGTTAAAGACTGGACCGACATACACCAATGTTATGGATATCAGGATTGTGCTGATCGACACATGAGTATCTTTCAATGCGTTATCTTAATTTCTACCTGAACATTCCGGCAATTTCCCTTTTTGTTGCCAAAGGATCTGCATCGAGCGCGAAAATTTTCTCAGGAGCCTGGTAATTGATGTTGTTCTCCTTTTTAAATTTCTCCAGTCCACCTCCGGTAATGTTGAGCATGATTACCCCATTCTTTTCGACCAGATTCTCCTCAACTGCCTTGATCAGCGAAGCAACCGCTACTGCTGCCGCTGGTTCAACATCATTGCCTTCATATTTTAGAAACAGTTCTGCAGCCTTTCCTGCCTCTTGGTTCGTTGCGGCCAAAATGGTTCCACCGGCATCCATTAAGGCATCATAAAGTCCACCTTTTAGCCCATAGGGGGGCTTTCTGTTCGATAGTACTTTTGCATTAATTTCAGTTACCTGTTTCCTTGCCATTCCATCATCAATGGGTAGCATGGCCGGCGAACGCAGGTCCCATGCCTCTTTGATGGGTAAAAAGGGGGCATTTTGCGATAACATCAACTTCATTTTGTTGGATCCAAACCTGCCGTCTTCAAGAAACCTTAAATTGGCCTCCCAGGCTGCAATGGCCCCTGTACCACTCCCAATGGCTTGAAAATAGTAGTCGGGAATCTTTCCAATTGTCGTTACAGCTGATAAAACAGTGGTGCCCATCCCATCCCTGCGGGCCACATTTTTGGCACCTCCTTCTGGATAAAAACCCTCCAGCTCCACAGCGAGATTAGAAAGATATATCGCATCAAAATAATCCCCTCCCGACTCACAGGCAATTATCCTGACACAGGGATCCAGTGGATGGTCAAACCACAAGGCCCCGATATTGTCTAACGGAATTGTCAGCAACAACGGAATTTTATTTTGTGAACAGACCCGTGCAAACGCTCTCGCCGTATTTCCGGCAGAGGCAACGACCATTGTGCCATTGGAGCTATTCTTTCTGGCACAGACAGAATAGGCCTCACACTCTTTAAAAGTACCTGATTTCATGAAGGCCCCCCGCTCCGGCCAATATCCGTTGAAGGTGATGTACAATTGATCCAATCCCAAAAGTTTTGACAAACCTTCACTCTTATAGGTAACAGGCGCACCGGAGCCTTCCAGCACGCGTTCGATCGGCAACCAGTCAGAAAATTTGTACAATCCCGGATTCCCGGCATGCACTTTCAATTGCCGGACATCGTAAATTGCACGTATCAAACTTGGCTGGTGAAGTTGCGGACATTGAAGTTCCCAATTCGTATCAGGATAACTCGCTCCACAACAAAGAGACTGCAGATGGTATTTCGTAGGAAGAAATTCTGTCATTGAATATAGGTTTGAAGCCATCAAAATTAATTCATTTGAATTGGCAGACAACATCCAATCGCCAAAAAGAAGGGCTTATACAAAAAAAAGCAGGGAGTATGAAAACCTCCCCGCTTTACCTAACCTAAACCTAACCTAAATAACCTTTCAAAGTGTGAAAGGGTACGTTAAATATTATTATTGATCAAATCAATTACAGAGCAATTATAATACATATTTGACATTTTTCCAAATTATTCTTCTGGTTTTTTTGTCAAAAAATGTTAAAACTATTTATTCTTTCATGTTGTGATAGACGTTCGTAACATCCTCGTCTTCATCAAATTTAGCAAGCAACTTTTCAATAACCGCCATTTGCTCCTCGTTAAGCTCTTTGGTTTCGGACGGAATTCGTTCAAAATCGGCGCTTACCAATTCGAAGTTATTCTCTTCAAGATACTTTTGTATGGGACCAAATGCTTCGAAATCGCCGTAAATAATTACGTTCTCATCCTCTTCGAAAATTTCCTGTACACCAAAATCAATCATCTCCAATTCCAGTTCTTCGATATCCAGTCCCACTTTACCGACAATTTTGAACTGACATTTTCGTTCGAACATGTAATCCACACATCCGGTAGTACCAAGCGATCCGTTCATTTTAGTAAAATAACTGCGCACATTGGCAACAGTCCGTGTCGGGTTATCTGTAGCTGTTTCAACCAATATGGCAATACCAAAGGGTCCATAACCTTCATAAACGACCTCCTTGTAATCTGCCTGGTCTTTTGAGGTCGCTTTTTTTATGGCACGCTCTACATTCTCCTTGGGCATACTGGCAGCTTTGGCATTCTGCATGAGTACCCTTAGACGAGAGTTAGAAACTGGATCAGGTCCTCCTGATTTGATACAAATGGCAATCTCCTTTCCAATTCTCGTAAATGTTTTGGCCATAGCGCCCCAACGTTTCATCTTTCTGGCCTTACGGTATTCAAATGCGCGTCCCATAGTTTGAAAACAATTTTAATTTCGGTGTGCAAATTTAATGGATTTTGACAAAAACTGATCAATACCCTGAGGAATGTTTTAAAAGGACAGAATTATCGTACAATTGAACAGTCCATTCGCTAAAAAATTGAACATAACCAACTTTTTACGAGAGTACATTCATGAAATATCAAATTACAGATTAAAAATTATTAATAATCAGATTTAGTGTAATTTATGATATATTCTATGATTATTCTGAGGTTTTTGAGGTTTTTATCCACTTACCCCCAGGAAAAAGTAGGATCCCATTAAGACAAAATGCACCCAGAATAATCAGGTTACCAATTTTGCTGTCTGAAAAGATCCCAGTAATCTTACCCGCCAAAGCAACCATTCCTCCCAATATCATGGCCATATTGCTGCGCAGACGGTTGTTTCTGAAACCTAACAATCCGGCTAAGACCGGAATAATAAAAGCTCCTGAAAAAAAAGTTAGGGCCATAAGAAGGGATTGAACGATTGAGGTTACCCGAAGTGAAAGTAGAATGCTTAACAAACCAAGCAGTAGCATGATCAATTTGGTCTGTCTCAACGAAACTGGTGTATCAAGATCTTTATGAATGGTATTTGCCACGATCACTGAAGAGGTTAATAATGTTGTGGAAGCCGAAGACATGATAGCTGAAAGAATGGCCGCTACCAGCACTCCTATTCCCCAGTCGGGCAAAATAAAGCTGAGAACAGAAATCAGAGAGGAACCTTGTTTAAAATCGAACCCAGGAAATTGATGGGCAGCAAACACGCCCAGATAGGTAATCATAAAGGCAAATGGAATCAGGATCAGTGCCGTTAATAATACACTTCTGCGGGCAACCTTTTCATTTTCTGCACAAAACAGCCTCGTATATATATCCGGCCCAACCAGAAAGGTGGTGGAGTAAGTTAAAAACAGCACAAAGAGATCCATGGGACGAAAGGCATTGTTGAATGGAAATTTGAGTTGCGTCAAATCACCCGGCTTAACCGGCGCCAGGAAGAAAAGATAACATGCAATCGCCAGCACGCCTAAAATGATGATGAAGGATTGTACCAGATCTGTTTTTATGACCGATACCTGCCCCCCAACAGCGGTATAAAAGATGAACAAAATACCAATTCCCCATACAGAGCTTTCGTATGGCAATCCAAAAAAACTGTTCATCACCTTGGCGCCTCCGATTATTTGGGCTGCAATAACCCCAATCCAGGCAACCGGAATGACCAATGAGGCAATAATTTTGGCCTCTTTCCCATATTGGTCCCCAATCAACTGAGGCAAGGTATATTTTCCCTGCCGCTTTACAATGGGAGCGACCAAAACCAATAGCAAGAGTCCTAAAGCGGCGGACAACATCAGCCAGGCAGCCGCCCAACCCTGTGAAAATGCCAGATCGCTGCTGCCCAAAATAGCGGTACTGCCAATGATGGTGGCCAACAAAGACCCTGTTATTTGCCACACATTTCCCTTGTTACCCGCTACCATGTAATCTCCGGAAGTCCGGATCTTCCTTGAAGAATAGATTCCTATTCCGATCATTGCAAGGATGTAGAGGAGGAGGATGAAATATTTAAACACAGATATAAGTTATGAGTTATGAGTTATGAGACATGAGTTATGAGTTATGAGACATGAGAGATGAGATATGAGTGGGGAGTGAGGTGGTTAATGAGTTGGAAGGGACATGGATACAGCGTTTCCATAACCTTTGATCTTTATAGAATCCTTCACGAGTGAGACCAGGGCAAAGCTATTGGATTCAGGGAAATTTCCTTCAACCATTCCCTTCAAAGTATAATAATGGATTCCGTTGATCATTTCGTATCCGCCTTTGTGGTCGTGGCCATGAAAAACGCACTTGACTTTTTTACTCTTTTCCAGGATATTTCTCACGGTTTCAGCATTCTTAATGGTCACTTTTGAATTTCCGTACAACAATTGATGGGCAAATAAAATCACCGGCATCCGGGAACCATTTAACTCATTTTCAAGCCATTTCAACTCTTTTTCAGGTACATTTGCATCACTCCAGTCGAAATGTCCATGATCATACGGGGCACCTGTAGAATCAAAACAAGCATCCAAAACAACAAAGGTATAGCCTCCCTTGCGAAAAGAATAGTAGGTTCTTTGCTGACTTATATGACTGTTTTTTGCAATGGAATAGAACTGATTTTTGGAGATGCAATCTTCATCATGGTTACCGAGAACATGGTACCGATCTCCGCGAAAGTGGGAAAAAGCAGTTTCAATTTTTTCCAAAAAACCAAGTACCGCCTTGCTGTCCAGGGGTATTGGCATATCCTTGAAATCCCCCAATTCGATCATAAAGGCAACTTTTTTCTGATTCATGGAGTCGATGCATTGGGCCATTTTATCCAGAGACTGGTTGTATTTTCTCGTTCCATTCTCTTTTATAGCAGCGTAATGGACATCCGTTAACATACCAAATGAGACATTTTGAGCAGATAGGCCATTGCCTGACAGGAAAATTATGAGAACTACCAGAAACAATTTTATACTATTCACTTTACACGATATTAAATGTTGGATAAAAGTAATCATCTTGACAGTTTTTGAAAATTGTTTCTTTTACCTATTATTTCCAAACAAAAGAGTTTGTTTCAAACTGTGATATTTATTAGGATTTGTCGCATCAAAAATCATTTACTTTGTCTAAAAATCGCAACATAATATGAAATGCCCATCCCGACATGTCGGGACAAACCGAATCCGGCGGCTGGCGGATGGGTATTCCATCTGGCCGTTTAAAAACAAAATATAAACAAATGAAATGAGCATGATTGTAAATCACGAATCGGTGTGAATATAAACAACATGCGAATTCCATGTGGCAATTAAAAAACAAATTATATACACATGAAAGCTATAAGGAAAAGTCTGCCACAAAAGGGCTTATGGATGGAAGATGTTCCTGTTCCGGAACCGGGAGTCAACGAAGTACTGATAAAGATCAGCAAAACTGCTATTTGCGGAACCGATCTTCATATATACATGTGGGATGCGTGGGCCCAAAAAACCATCAAAACACCGATGACCATCGGTCATGAGTACGTTGGAAAAGTCGTAAAAATTGGTGCAGAAGTCACCAAAGTCAGTATTGGCGAGCGGGTTACCGTGGAAGGACATATCGCTTGCGGGTTCTGCCGAAACTGTCGCAGGGGCCGAAAACACATTTGCGACCATACTGTTGGAATAGGCGTGAACCGCGATGGCGGATTTGCCGAATATGTTGCTGTACCTGCCGAAAATGTGCTGCACATCGACTCCAGGATACCCGACGAAATTGTCTCCATCATGGATCCGCTTGGAAATGCCACACACACCGCCCTCTCCTTCCCACTGATTGGAGAGGATGTGCTGGTAACGGGCGCCGGCGGACCGATTGGCTGTATGGCCATTGCAATCTGCAAATTTGTTGGTGCCAGGAGCGTCGTTGGATCGGAGGTAAGTGAATACCGAAGGGAACTGGCCAGAAAAATGGGGGCCTCGCTCGTGATTGACCCTTTAAAAGAGGATTTGCATGATGCCATGAAAGCCGTGGGCATGGTAGCCGGTTTTGATATTGGCCTGGAGGTCTCAGGCTCGCCGGTTGCCTTCGATACCATGATCAAATCGATGTACAACGGAGGCAAAATCTCTTTGCTTGGGATATTGCCGGATACTACTCAAATCGAATGGGACAAAGTAATATTCAAAGGTTTGACTCTGAAAGGCATTTATGGCCGTGAAATGTATGAGACCTGGTACAAAATGGAGAAAATGTTATTGTCGGGTTTGAACATTTCACCAGTTATTACACACCGTTTCCATTACACCGAATTTCAGAAAGCATTTGAAATTATGGAAGAAGGCAATTGCGGAAAAATTATTTTGGATTGGGAAAGTTGAAAGTTGAAAGTGGAAAGTGGAGAGTGCAGAAAGCGAAAAGTCTTTGTCATAGCGGTCAGTAAAGCAGACGGCAATGAAAAAACTAAGAACAACATTCGAAATTGTACTGAATGTGTTAATTGTCCTGACTGTCCTTCGAATAAAAAGAAAATTTATTTACCAATAAATTTTCATGCGATATATTCCTTTTCGGTCTGCAACATTTTTATACTTTTGCGGTTCATGTGATAATAATCTGCTTTTTTAATGGTCACATGGATTTGACTGCGTCGATCTTCGATTCGCATGATGTGAATCATCATTCTGATTGTTGTATTTAGTATCATGCTCAATTCACCAGCCACTTTAGCTCAGTTGGTAGAGCAGCTCATTCGTAATGAGCAGGTCGTGGGTTCGAGTCCCATGAGTGGCTCAGGAGTTCAAACAATTGCAAATAAAAGAGTTACATCGTTATCAACAACGTTTGTAACTCTTTTTTTAATTAATCTTACTTCCTTGCATGAACCCCGATGAATAACCATAATTAAAATTGACAACCGGATCCAACCATTTGGAACTCCAAGAGCTTGCGTTTTGATCCACTCCGCCTACGATTGATTTTAAATCAGGAGAGAAATAAAGATGAAAATCAGGATTACTGGGATCGGGTACATACTTAATCTCTTCAAAATATCCGAAGTGCTTGCTGTGAGGAAGATGCAAACTAACCCCATCAAAGCATGGTCTGAGCCCACTGATAGATGATATTAAATTACTGAACACAAAGGATCGGTTCACATTAAAAGAATGTGGCATAGAATTATTCGCTTCTGCATCATTAAGATATGAATCCCACCAAGCATCATTTCCGCTCCAGGTCAGGGTGGCAGTCACGGTTCCGTTTATCCAATCAATGGTCATTAAATTGAGTGTCCACGTTCCATTGATTGGTGTCGTTTTCTTTGGACCGGAGCTTACTCCCGACCATGTTCCTTTCCATGTGCCGATTAGTTTTTGAACTTCTGTGGCAAAGTCCAGGACGTGCACTGAAACAACATTTTTTTTATAATTCGAAGCACCCGGAGTGTTGATCGTTAACACAAGTGTGGATCCAAAACCCTCGCCAAGACCTCCCAAACCGGTTCTCGTAAAATTAGGGTCCACAGTAATATTAATTGTCGCATATTCGCCCGACTTCAACGATCCGACTCCGTTGGTATAATCAAGAAATCCCCCTAGCGCACCAATATCGTCAATGGAGTAATTTAACGAAGTTCCCACCGGACCTTCATTGACAATGACAAATGAGACCGAACAATTGTAAGGGAGTAAAATTGTGTGTAAATGCAGGGGATTTTTGGTGCCATTCAATTCTGCACGATCAGCTGCCGGAAGGTTCATCATAATAGACGAAGCATAAATAGCCACAACGGGTATATGACCATCAGGTTCAGGTTGTTTTTCACCCTCCGATGATTTATCACAAGCTATTTGCGAAAAGAACACAATAACTACAAGGAACAGAAAAAATCGCACTGGTCGCATCATGGTTTCCGAATATTAATGCTTTATCAAAAACCGATTCAATTGTCACAATTATTACAAGATAGGCATAATTATTGTAACATTAAGGTTTTTAGGAATATAAATAAAAATATTCGGTCACATGAGTGCCATGTTTCAAAATGCATTTGCTGCGCTTATTACATGAAGTCCAAAATACCGGACAACTAACTGCTTAATCGAAATTTCCGTTGCTGACAAAGGCAATCTTCTTGCTATCGGGCGACCAATTGGGAACATTCATGGTTCCCTGTCCGCCGTAGAGGTATCCAATTACTTTTACAGCTCCTCCCTCAATGGGCATCAACCTCAAATAAACCCTTTGGTAAAACGGATGTTTGTCGGTCGGTACCTCTTTGGGAAATGTGATGAATACCAACCATTTGTTATCCGGAGAAACATGCGGAAACCAGTTGTTCAGATCATCAAACGTAAGTTGGATTTGGTTTTTTCCATCGGGTGTCCAGTTGGGCGCTTGCAGGGAAGTTGCTGATGAGGCTACCGTTTCGCGATGCCCGGTGCCCACATCCATCACCTCCAGAAGACTTCCCAGGTAACTTTTGTATTGGACCAATTCGGCAGGAGCAGGCTTGAAAGCCAGGGTATTGGAGAATTCAACTTCCTCAGAAAACTTGTTGTGGGAACAAATAAACAGACCGGCCATCAGGTTTGCCCCAAGATCTATGCTGTCTATCTTTTGAACCAAATATAACTCTCCAAAATGGGCCACAGACATGGTATAGCAGTTTCCCTTTTTCTCCAATTGCAATACATCCGGTGCTGAAATGGTAAATTTGACCTCTTTCATTGTTTCGCCGGGTTTGCCGCGGTATTAAAGAGAGGTCAAACCGTCTCCATGAATGGTACAAGCTACGACCGGCGAATTGGAGGCGGCCGAACTTCTGATCATCAGACCTGTTTTGCGGTGAAGTTCGTGACCCTGACCGATGAAACGGACCCTGGTTTGCAGGATAAAATCACCGCTCATCCTTTTCGACAGTAAGGAAAAACTGTCTGACCCAAACCAGATGTTTGAGCCTGAAGCCGAGATCCGATAGGTTTGTGCAGGCTCGGAATAGTTTGCCGAGTCTGACTTTTCGTTGGCTAGCCCAAGCACGCCAAGGTAGAGCAGCTTAGCCGCGTCTTCCATGATTTCCGGTGTAAGGGCATCTGTCGTATCAAGTGGGTGATGGTAATAAACAGTTTTAACGGTCCCCGAAGTATACAGATGGATTACTTTGTATCCGGCCTTCTCGAAAATGGCTCCATCAGTGCGTGGCCGTCCGTAATTGACGCGAGCCTCCGTCGCCGTGAAGTTGCGATGAATATATTTTTCGTTGACATCCGAAAAATGGGTCAGAATTGTTGGGAAAGTCTTGCCATTGGCCATAGATAAGCCGGTACCATTTCCCACCATGTCGAGGTTGATCATACAAACCACCTTCTCTTTGGGCCACAGATGACTTTCAACGAACGTTTTGGATCCGTATAGTCCACACTCCTCCCCTCCAAAAAAGATGAAAATAATGGTTCGTGCCGGCTTCACCGGCGAGGCAGCCAAAGCCCTGGCAGCGGCCAGAATATCAACGGACCCTGAAGCATTGTCGAGCGCACCAGGGAAGAGCGTCCCAGGACTCCCTACCGCGTCAAGATGGGCACCCAAGATGATGGCTTCCTCTTTCAGTTTGGGATCTGAACCTTCAATAATTCCAACCACATTGCAAGAGCGGCTATCCGGGAAATAGGATGTAGAGGCCGAAATTTGCACCTTTTTATTTAACGCAAAGGAGTTTGGTTGAACCAGTTTGGCAATATTGTTCCTTGTTTCAACGTATTGATGGCCGGTTCCGGCAAAAAAATCAATTGCGACGGAATCCCCAACATGTGCATAGACAAACCCCTTCAGAAAAGAGGTGTTGGGATTTGCTATCTTGCTGACATACAATAGACCCTTTGCTCCGAGCTCCCGGGCATGTTGAAACTTGTAACGGTGATAACTGTAATCAGTATGATATGTGCTCCTAAAGAGGCAGCCTTTTGTCTAATCTTTCTATCAATTTTAGTTTCCGCCTTTTTTGCCGAAGTGTATATTCCAATGTTTGGTGAGGTTTCATTAAGATCTCCTTTTTTAATTAATCCTTCAATATCAGATGCCTGCGTTGTTAATTTTACCTTTTCCCAATCATCTTCTCCACGAATCAAAACTTTCTCACTTAGTTTCTCTTTTCTGCCACTTGCATATTTGATCTCTTCAATAAGATTCTTTGATATTGAAATTGTCATGGTTTCACCTGGCCATGAAAATGTGACACTTTTTTCACTCATACTTATAATTTTCACAGCAATGCTCTCTCTACTCATTTTTGTGATCGTGTCATTACTGGCTGATTGCGCATTGACATTTGTAATTGAAAGCCCAAGCAAAGGAGTTAAGAATAAAAAAATTTGAAATTTATTAAACATTATTTTCATTTTTAGATTTCCTACTCTTAAGGTTTTTCGGTTACGCCCCGTTTCTAAAGTGGTTTCTGGACTCCACTATATTTTATTCATTTTTAAAATGGCACATAATATGTACGATTGATTACCACACTTCTTAATATTTGGATATCCTAAATATTTTATTTTGAAAAACAGAAATCTCATTTTTTGATAAAAAATTCTGATGATTTGTGTCTGATTTAATCTGATAAAAAAAAGTTTCAAACGATAATTAAGCCTATTTCTGTTTTTGGGATTTATGATCCCACCGTTCACATTGTAAACCGGGTGTCGGTTTGTAATATTTTTGTTAGTATCGATCTTTACTAGGGTGTAATTGTCTCGAGTATAGTAATCAGCAAAATCAATAAATGAAACATTCATTCCCAATTTATTAGATATATATTTCATAGATTCTTCGCTCAACCACCACAAATGGATTGGAGGCAAATCAGACACCCAAATCGTATCAGAAGGATAAAATGATTTATTTGGGGTAGTCAATATTATTTGACCATCAGGTTGAAGCAATTTTGAAAGAGCTAATATAAATTGAGTTATATTTTCAACATGTTCAATTACTTCCGTTAAAATCACTATATCAAATAAACCCGAATTTTCAACAGAATATTTGAATAAGTCACCAGCAATATAATAATCACCAAATCGCTGTCTCGCCATATTCACAGCTGTTTCAGAAATATCTAAGCCAACTATATTAAAACCAGCTTTTCTAAAAGAATATGTTAAATAACCTAATCCATTACCTATTTCGACAATCCTCGGATTATTGTTAACTCTTGCAAATTCAGAAACCACTTTTTGAACTGCCCAGTATGTATTTTCTTCTTCTGCAAGATAATTTAAGGGATTTTTTACCCTTTTTACTTCATCCATGAATTTCCAATATCGGTGGTAACCCGGAACTGAAATACCATTTTGATAAATCAATTCATAAATTGAATTTGCATCACAACGTGGTAAGGAATAAGAAGTATTGCAATTTTGACAATAATAGATTTCAAATGTTTGAGGTTCTTGATATCCCGGAAATTTTGAACACATTAATTCAACACGACTTTCGCACAAATGACAAAACTCAATTTCTTTGACTTTATTCATAGTAATTTTATTGTAATTCAATCTTGTACAAATGTGACGGAGCACAACATTTTCCGAAATATTAAGTATTGCAGCATCTCCGACTTTTCAAATTGGCATAAGACTTCATAAATATTACTTATACTCTGAATTTCAACAATTAAACAATGCTATTGGCTAACCATGAATAAGGGATCGACAATTAATATTTGACTATGAAGGAATTAAAGCATTTTCCCTTCAGTTGAAGAAGATTCGTAAAAGGGAAGGTTATACACAGGATCAACTTGCATTCGAGTCTGGAGTAACTTTGAGCCAAATAGCAAGAATCGAAACCGCAAGGATTAACCCAACCTTGAGCACTGTTTTCACCTTGGCTAGAACCCTGAATGTGCCTTTGACCGATTTATTTAGCTTCGAACTGGCCCCCAAAGAGAAATAACCTGATAGCTATTTGTCCATCAAGAACATAAATTTCCGGTTGATTATCTCCATGCACTATACTTCCGAAATGAATTTTGATTATTTGGAAGAAGATATTAATATTAATATCTTTGTCTTAGTTATGACTTACAAAATGAAGTGGTCAGAGCTAAAGAAAAAAGCAATCCAGAAAGGTTGGTATTTAGCCAGAAATGGGAAAGAGCATGATATTTATGCTCACCCAGACCGAAAGGATATACTTGTAATTGAAAGACATGAGTCGACGGAAGTTAGAAAAGGACTTTACTTTAAGTTGAAAAAACAGATTGGATTTTAATTTCAAAAAACATGAAAACAACAGCGCTAATTGAAAGAGGTGATGATGGTTCGTTCGGAATCTTTACCCCTTATTTGGAAAGCACCATTTTTGGTGAAGGGAAAACCGTAGCTGAAGCAAAAGAAGATTTTGTTAATTCTGTCAATGAGGTATCTGCATATTTTGACGAAACAGGTAATCAATCATTAAAAGACATTGAATTTGAGTACAAATTTGATATGGCTTCTTTTTTACAATACTATTCCAACATTTTATCTCTGGCAGGACTCGAGCGTTTAACAGGCATCAACCAGGGCCAATTGAGCCACTATGTTACTGGAAGACGAAAACCAAGTCCTAAAACAGTGGAGAAAATTGAAAAATCATTACACAATTTTGCTAATGAAATAGGTCAGATTCAATTTGTTTGATCTTACTTGACACAATGCGAATCGCCATTTTGAAGTGTTCTCAATTTTTAATTAATTTTTCGGGAAATATCTCTTATGATAGCAGTAAATGGAATTTATGAGATGGGATTGTACGACTGGAGTTACGAATTCGAGCGGGAAGATCTGTCAAAGTAATTGTTACTTTTTTAGATGAGGATTTGCAAAATGATACTAATAAATTACCCTTTTAAGTCGGATTTGTCATTTGCCATTACTGCTGAAAATTTGATTCGCACATTGATCAATCTCGAAGGGTTAAAAACTGCATTATATAATTTGTATAAAGTATTGAAAAAGATAATAATGATGAAAATAATTCAAAATCATCTCCTGCCTGCTACTTCACTGTGACATTGAGCAGGGACATTACGTTTAGGTTGTTGGTTTGTATAAAGTTGGGATGAAAGCCAAATGCCGTCGTCAATTCCTGTTTGGTATCAGGCGTCCATAATTCGACAATCAATCCATTACTTTGAGCCCGGCTTACTTCATCCGAAGTAAGGGTTGGTTCTGCAAATATGCAGCTAACACCATCATATCCAAGGGCAATGGCATCATTAATCTGTTTAGGGAAGGTAACTTCTTTGATCAGGCAAACCTTGATCCCTGAAATTAATTTATGAATTTTGGTACAAAATGTGGCGTCATACACCTCCAGCATGATCTTTCCCGGAACCGCAACCGATGGAATAATTTTGGCCAGATTGTCGGCAAATTTGGAAAGGTAGAGCGCCTCCCCTCCTATTGCCGGTTTGTTCATGCTATCGGCAGGGAAATCCAGTTTAATGTGGAGTGACATGTAAAATGGGGTGCTTGCCTGATGCCAGTAATTGACTATTTCGCTCAACCTGTATATCCGATCCTGAGCTTTCGCGCTGCAAATCGTGAATTTTGCAATTTCTGTGTCAGTCGATAATATAATCGCCTTGTGTGCGATGGCATTGCATGAAGTTGGCGCGATATCAGAATCATGAAACACCCAGATCGTTCCGTCCAGGCTCATTTGTACATCGACTTCAATTCCGGTCATGGTTTTCAATCCGTTTTGGATTGCGGGAATGGTATTTTCGACGGTCGAAGGATTGACGGTACTGTTACCTCCACCCTTATGTCCCAGAAACTGAACGTCAGTTATCACCGGGGGAGTTGTAGTATTATCCTTTTTACATTGGCTTAAAAGAACCAAAATAGCTGATACCAGAATAAGATATTTAAACTTGAAAAGGGCCTTAACCATCATAATTTAATTTTGTAATTAGTTATTATTCAATTACAATCATTTCATGAATTTCTAATTTCGAAATAGAGCAGTTTAATTTTCCCTCCCTGAAAGTATAGGTTAATGGTCTATTTTCTGGTTGCAAAGTTACTTTTTTCGGTCTGTTTTTCATCTCTACAGTGATTTCCAGAGGGCCCACCGGAGGAATTTCATCGAAGACCAGCGCTTTATCGCTGTCGTGGGGACCGGCTGCATTGACAAGATTTACAATCAGGGCTCCGGCCTTTCTGTTAAGCGTTACATCCACATTGTGTGAGCCGGTAACGGTTACCAAAGGCTGAGGAAAGATCTCTTTCACAAGCGATGCTAAAAAATCACGCAATACGGGGGATGAGCGAATGGCACTCGCCTTTCCCAATTCGAGATAAGTTGCGGCTATTTCGCCTTTGCCATATTTGGTGATGGTGGCCGCGATTTCGGATGGACCTTCTATGTCTACAGCCTGATAGTATTTGCCAAAAGAGACAACATCCTTACCGGGAACCACTCCCTGAGAAAGAGACATCAACTCTGCTATCCATCCGTTGCAGGCCAATCCATTGTTTTTAACAGTGGGAGTTGCCTGAAGGGTTACATTTAACTCCTCTTTAAAAAGAAAGGCGGAATTTGGCCCTATGAGCAACAATTTCCCTCCCTGTGATACATAATTCAGTAGTTTCTTCTTGAATTCCGGAGTAATGGTCTCCCATTCCGGATAGATCAGCAGGGGATATTGATTGATGTCAGTCAAATGGTGTTCGGCAACAATATCCACTACATACTGGGAAGAAAGAAGGTTTTGAAGTATCCCTTTGAGTGGAGTTAACTCTCTGTCAAATCCTCCGAAAAGCCTGTTTGTCTTATCATAAAGGGCATTTGTAGACAAGATCAGACCAATTTGCGGAACACCTACCACATTCTGACACCAGGGTTGACGTTCGCGACAAAATTTGGCCGCATCCGATAACAGTGGAATCATCCAATTGTGGATGGAACCGTCCCTTTTTTGCTGCAAGTAAATCTGCACTCCCCCACCGAGGGAAATGACCGAAGCCAGTTCGCGCTCTATCTGAACCGCGCTTTTCACGCATTGTGTTCCCGCCTCATTACCCATCCAGGAGAAACCCCAGGCCATCAAATCCCACGGTTTTCCCTGGTTTCGAATAAACCGTGCCTCGCTTCTGGCACTGTTGACACTGTTTAGGGCTGAAAAGTCGCCGGATATAAAATCAACAGGCATCGAGACTGGCTCAGGCATCAGTGTGGAAAAAGCCCAATTGCTTGCTACCTGGAATTTGGGATTGGCAGCATGGAGGGCAGTTACATATTTGGTCACGTATGCTTTGAAACCATCCCTGCCAAACTGTAGAAATTCTTTCCAATTGACATCACCCGCCTTGCGGGGAATCTCATTCAATCCGGTTTTCTGCGTAAACAAAGCCTGAGTTTTGGGAGCATAATCGAGCTGATGGGCCCAACAATCGCCATCTACCCACACCCCATCCACACCATAAACTGATGATAACTCTTTTAATTGGGGAATCAAAAGTGAGTCGGCATAATTGCCAAAAACAGAGGTGTTATTTTTTGAAGGAGTACCATCTGCTCCAATTGCGGCCCATTGTGGATGTAGTTCAATGGCCCGCGAATCCCAAACTCCGGAATAGTGCAGGTACAAGGCAACACCTCTGGATGCCGTCACCTGTCTCCAAATCATCAATTGATCTTTGGCAAATCCGGGAACCGGGTTGCCAACCTTGGAGGGATAGCTTGAATAGCCGGGATGGCCTTTGCAATCGACCTGTATAAAATCCGGTTTAACCCTGTCAATCAAATTATTCACCATAGATGCATCCACGTTTTTTCCGACCTCCTTGCAATCGGGACCCGCATGAAAATCAAAATGAAGGCCAAAAAAACTATGGGCACGGTCCAATCGGGGAGGCAATTTGGATTGTGCATAAAGGGAACAAAAGGTTACTGCAAGAAATAGTGTTAGTAGCGTTTTCATGGATTTGGACAATTGAAAAGGGATAATTAAAAATTAAAAATTACAAATTACGAATTACGGAATATGGTTTGCGTTGATTTACTGAATAATAGATGATTATAAGATGAGAAATTAATAGTTCTTTTGATTTGGTAAGTATACCGGTATGAATTTAAACAAAATAAAAATATGAGGCGCTAGGATCAAATAAAGAAGCTTTTAATTAACCATATTTGGTAGGGGCCAGCCCATTAAGATGGCAGAACTTTTTATCTTTGCCATTCAGTATGAAAAAATATAATATGCCAGGTTTAAGTAATATATTGATTGTTCTACTTGTCTGTATGACGACCAACCTTTTGGCCAAAGCCCCAACGTTTACTGAGAAGCAATATCTGAACCATCCACCCAGGATTATTCGTGCATGTTGTGCGTTTGGCACTGATCTGAAGGTCTCAATTGTCCCGGGATACCGATACACCCAATTAACCAGTCCGGAATTACTTGGCCCGCACCATTATCTGGGCGCCCACACTGAAAATAACGGGATTGTTTACACCAGAAGAGGTGGATTTCTGGATTTCGGACATTTACGCGATTTGATCGATTGGACAGCATACCTTTATAACCTGGAAAAGAAGAGTCAGCAAACAGGTGAAATTATGATCCATCTTGGTTTTGAGAGTGGGGAAAAAGCGCTCGATATAAAAGTTCCGAAATCAGAAAAAGAGGAGGATCTCATTACACTGGCAGGGAGAATTGCCTACGATCTATCAATATGGCATGAAATAACTTCATGGTTCGGCGCTTCTGCCGTGCCTTTGGTTTCAGAGAAATTCTCCAGTTTCTCGATAGAAGACGCTTACTCAAACCTATTGGGAATTAAAATGGCTGCTGAAGCTATCAAAAGTGATTTACCTTTTGAACAGGCAGTTACACAAATCATTAATCAGACATTGACAGATCTGGAGGCAGTTTCGTCCACGGAAGAGAGCTACCAGGCTATGGAAGCTGTAAGGGACATATGGTGGACAAGGAAAAAACGCCTTCCAAACAACCATGTGATGATGGAAAGGGAGTTAGGCGTATATAAAACCATGGCGCCCTGGTTAGTTCCGGGATGGGAAAGCAAAAACAAAACTCCTTTTCTGATTGATGTGCCGCTCCAAACCCTGGATGGAGTGCCTTTGACTGAATTTTATACCTTATCTTTTGACCTGAACCACAAAATTCCGATGAGGAAGATTTTTCCGGCAAGAAACAATCGAATGGTTACACAAAATGATTTTCAGAAAATTATTGATTTCATCGGAATCTCTATGCTGAAAAGCAATATCTTAATTAAAATGTAATAGCTAACTACTAAAATAAATCAGTAATCAATTGAATAACAGCACAATTTCAAATATTCTTTCGGACTATTCCATTATTTTAGGATCTCAGTCCCCACGGAGAAAAGAACTGTTTGCTGGTCTGAATTTGCCTTTCCGGGTGGAGGTGAGGGAGATAGATGAAGACTTTCCGGTCATGATGCCAGCATTCGAAGTTCCGGAATTTCTGGCCATCCAAAAGGCAATTCCTTTCAAAACTGATTTTGGAAAGAATGATTTGCTAATTACCGCAGACACAATAGTTCTTATTGATAATCAAATACTTGGAAAACCATTAGATTACCAACATGCCTTTGAGATGTTACAAATGCTTTCGGGAAGAAAGCATACGGTTATCACCGGGGTTTGCATAACTTCTACCGATAAACAAGTAACCTTTTCTGACCGTACAGATGTATTTTTCAAAATGTTATCAGTTGATGAGATTGACTACTATCTGACCCATTACCAACCCTATGACAAAGCCGGGTCATATGGTGTTCAGGAGTGGATCGGTTATGTTGCCATCGAAAAAATTGAGGGTTCCTATTTTAATGTAATGGGGCTCCCGATTCAACGGTTGTACGAAGAACTGTTGAAATTTTAACCTTAATAGCATAAAAATGAAAAGAATATTTTTCACCCTGATTTGCCTTATGCTTTTCAAAACCATATTTGCCGTCGAAGGGATGTGGATTCCCGCTTTGTTGAAGAAATTCAACATCGAGGAGATGCAAAAAATGGGATTCAAACTAACAGCCGAAGATATTTATGATGTGAACCACGCCAGTATGAAGGATGCCATTGTGTTATTTGGTTCAGGCTGCACAGGAGAAGTAATTTCAAATGATGGTTTACTTATCACGAATCACCACTGTGGATTCGGTCAAATTCAAAAACACAGTACCCTCGCGCATGATTACCTGACAGATGGGTTTTGGGCTAAAAATAGGTCTGAAGAATTGGTAAATCCGGGATTATCCGTCCAATTTTTGATTAAAATGGAAGAGGTGACCCGGGAAGTTACGAAAGGGATAAAAGAGGATATGAAGGAAGATGAACTTAAAACGTTGATCGCTTCCAACATAGATGCCATTAAGAAATCTTATGCCGGAAAGTCCGATTACAAGGTTGATGTCAAGCCTTTGTTATATGGAAATCAATACTTTGCATATATTTATGAAGTATTTAGAGATGTCAGGCTTGTTGGTGCCCCGCCGGCATCGATCGGAAAATTCGGTGGAGATACCGACAATTGGGTTTGGCCCAGGCATACCGGTGATTTTTCACTTTTCAGGATTTATGCAGGAAAAGACAACAAATCTGCTTCCTACTCTCCTAACAATCAGCCCTACCATCCTAAAAAATTCTTCCCGATTAACCTGACGGGTATCCGCGAGGGAGATTTCACCATGGTTTTCGGTTTTCCTGGATCGACCCAGGAATATTTGCCATCTCTGGCGGTTCGCCTGCTGATTGAAAAAAGCAATCCAAACAAAGTTGATGCAAGAACAATCAAATTAGGCATCCTGGAGAAACAGATGGCAGCAGATCCGAAAGTGAGGATTCAATATGCATCAAAATATGCAGGCGTATCCAATTCGTGGAAGAAATGGCAGGGTGAAACAAAAGGATTGGTCAGGCTTCATGCCATTGAGAAGAAGGAGCAACAGGAGCTAGAATTTTCAAAATGGGTTAGCCAGGATACCCAAAGGGAGAAAAAATATGGAACTATTCTGGAAAATTTTAAAAAAAATTATGCAGAATTATCTGATATTCAAATAGCCTATGACCTATACAATGAGACAATATTAAGAGGATCGGATGTTTTCGGATTGATTGCCCGGTTTGATCAGTTGGCTCAATTGGTCAATGATACCATAAAATTTAACAGGCAAAAGAAGACAATTGCAGAGGTTCTTCCCGGCTTTTTCAAAGATTATGATGGTCCAACAGATCAATTGATCCTGCCTGCCCTCTTAAAACTTTACTTCGAAAGAGTAGATCCAAAGCACCTGCCTGAGAAATTGATTTCACGCAAATCTGATCTCATAAACAGTACTTGGGTTCAAAAGATATACAAAAAATCTGTTTTTGCTGACAGCTTAAAAATCAGATCATTACTTTCAGGCATCAGCGCAAAAAAATTAAAGAAACTTCAAAAAGACGAGTTGTATTCGCTCTACACCACAATATCTGATTACTACATCAAAAATATCGATCCTACCTTTCAGCGGTTAAGCCAGGAAATACTGAAAACTCAAAAAGCATACATGGCAGCGATTCTGGAGATGAAGCAGGACCAGCGTTTGATGGCAGATGCGAACCTTACACTACGGGTCACTTACGGAAAAATAGAGGGTTACGAGCCCATGGATGGCGTTTATTACCAATACTATACAACCTTGAAAGGGATGATAAACAAACATAATCCAAATATCGCTGATTATGTTGTTCCTGAAAAGTTAAAACAATTGTACCAGGCCAGGGATTACGGAATATATAAAAATCCGGCGGGAGAGCTTCCGATTGCTTTTTGCGCTTCCAACCACACCACCGGAGGCAATTCGGGGAGTCCGGTGATCAATGCGAATGGAGAACTAATCGGCGTTAATTTCGATCGATGTTGGGAAGGTACGATGAGCGACGTGCTATTTGACCCTGAACGATGCAGGAATATCGCGCTGGATATCAGGTATGCCCTGTTTATCATCGACAAATATGCGGGCGCAGGCTATTTGCTAAAGGAGATGAATTTGATAAGATAATCCTCGATATTTTGCTCTTCATATTGGTTACACAGAGTTACACAGAGAAGCACAGAGTTACACTGAGTATAAAAACATTTCGAATTGTATTCTTGAAATATATTAGCTTATCAACTTATTGAATATATATAACATACATAATTTTATTTTCCCTATTTTCTCTGTGTAACTCTGTGCTTCTCTGTGAAACTCTGTGTACAACTTTTACTGCTATAATGGATTGAATAGCCCGGCCCTTTTGAGAAGCAGGAATTCATGTTCAAAATTGGGTGTGAAGATTCCTTTCCCCAGGTTTTGTTCGATCTCTTTGATCTTCCAAAATTTTCCTTCTGTAATCTCCTCCGAACTCATAGCCTCGAGTTTTCCCCGGTAGGTAACGAAACTATAGACCAATTCTGATTCAATTTCCGTATTCCAACGGTATTTTAAAACCGGGACTGCCTCAAAATCGACAAGGCCTATCTCTTCTACGGCCTCCCTTTTCATCGTCTCCTCGATGGTTTCACCGTAAGCAAGATGACCTCCTACGGCGGTATCCCATTTTCCCGGTTGCACCAATTTGGTTGTCGCCCTTTTTTGCAGAAAAAGTGATTTATTCCCGTCCAGAACATGCAAATGGACAACAGGATGGAGGGTTTTGGATCCGTTGTGACAATAAGAGCGCAATGCTTTTCCCAATATCCTGCCCTCTTCGTCCACCATAGGGAGCCACTCTTCGGCATCAGAATAGACCTGCCTGCTTTTTCTCATCAATCTTTGCCTGATCACCTCGAAACCAAGGTAAACCCCCATCATGATAAAAAGCAAAAAGCTACTGACGAATGCCCAAACCTCCTTGCTTGAGAAAAAGGCAGTCCAAAGTACCAGACCGGTATGGACCAACACCATCCAAAACATGACCCGGATATTCTTTTTCATCAGCTCCCTTTGAGTCCCATTTAGTTCTACCCCTTTCATATACCGCTGGGTCATAGAACCCAAAGGGTCAATTTTTGTAAAAAGGGAGAGGGAGATGACGGCTGCCAGAACCATGTCGATCATGGCAGGTTTTACCTTGAAAAAGATCTCATTGTCGA
This sequence comes from Prolixibacteraceae bacterium, assembly GCA_023228025.1. Classification (GTDB taxonomy): domain Bacteria; phylum Bacteroidota; class Bacteroidia; order Bacteroidales; family Prolixibacteraceae; genus CAINVV01. Next base: position 42,389 of record JALOCD010000013.1, read on the forward strand.
ATAGATATGAGAGGGCGGAAAGTAAAACAAGAAGAAGGGTATCCAGCAAAACGAAACGGTCCAGCTTTTTTTCCCTGATAAAGGTAATCAGAAGTTCTATTAAACCAATTGAGACTGCAACAGCAAGACCTACCTTCATTCCCCAAAATTCGTCGGCCAGTATAAAAACCAGCAGGGGAATCAATCCTGGTATTAGTTTTTTAATCAAAGCAACTTATTCAGGGAAAAATTGACCGGGGAAGCTTTTGGATTGTTTTAAGGGTATCTGTTGAACGGTACACCTTTTGCAAAGTGACATAAAAGACCAGCGTAGAATAGGCAGGAATAGAACCCTGTGCCGCACCGGCGTATCCACTCTGTGATGGAATGATCCACTTGGCTTCGCCACCTTGCCGCATGTGGGTAATTGCCTCATCCCAACCGGCAATCACTGAACTTGATCCCACCGTAAAACCAAAAGGTTCATAATTTCCGGATGCATCAAATTCAACACCGTCTTTAATACCCGAAGTATCATTGTTTTCAATCAGATAGCCCCTATAGAAGACTTTGACATAATTTCCCGAAACAATAGAGTCACCGGTTCCCTTTTTGATTTCAATATAATAAATACCTGTTGAAGTCGGAGAAATCCCTTTGTGGTACTTGCTGATGTATTTGGCTAGCAATATTTTTTCATCGTCGCGTTGTATCTGACTGGTCGTTTTTTTGCAGGAGGCAAAACCAAGAATAAATAGGACGACTAAAACAGGGTATGTGTAATTCCTCAACTTCATCAGTTTAATTTTATTGTATGCATCGGGTAAACTTGAACCCGACTACAAGGATACGAAATGTTCACGATCTTCTCAACTTTTGATGTTCCAATTGAGTTGAACCGTGCAAAATTAACCAAATTTAACCCTAAGCCAAATCTGATTTGGAAAATCATGCCTGCTTCAAATATTCATTGTCAAGTTTATCGGAATAGCTGGGAAGCAAGGACCTCCATTTTTCGACTGCCTCTGTCAATGATTGCTTCGACTCTCCTCCTGCTGCATTAAAATGGCCACCCCCACCAAAATGGAGGGCTGAAAACTCGTTGACGGCAAAACCACCTTTCGAGCGGAAAGAAATTTTAATTTTCTCCTCATTCTCCATGAAGAAGGATGAAAATATGATTCCTTTTATCGAAAGCGGATAGTTTACAAAGCCCTCTGTATCACCAGGTTTAAATTTGAATTTTTTTAGCTCCTCCTTGGTTAACGAGATGCAGGCGGCATGGTATTCAGGGAGAATGATCATTTTTTCAGAAAGGGTATGACCCAATAGCCTCAACCGCTCCTCACTGTTTGTATTGAACAGGGCTTCCTGAACTTTGTGCTGATCCGCGCCAAGTGCAATTAAACCTGCAACAGCCAGGTAAAGTTCAGACCTGGCAGCGTTATGGCTAAATGAAGCGGTATCCGCTGTAATGCCGGTAAGCAATGCTGTAGCGCCATCCCTGTTAAGGAAAATTCTCCATCCCATCTTGAGGATAAAATCGTACACCAGCTCGGCTGTTGAGCTCACCTTGGTATCGGAAAACAAAAACGGTGTTTCAATCAATGGCAGTGGATGGTGATCAATCAAAACAATTGCTTTGGAAAATTGTTCGAGGTTTTTCCGAAGCTTACCGGTCCTTTTGGGATCATTGAAATCAAGGAGAAACAGCAGATCGGCATCCTCCATCAATCGATGGGCCTCCTTTTCATGCTTCTCTGCAATCATCCAATTCGAATAGTTATCCAGTTCAGGAACGATAGGCGGAAAATCAGTAGGGAATATTACAGTCGATTGATATCCGGCTTGCAGAAGGACACTATGCAACCCCAGGGAGGATCCCAGTGCATCGCCATCGGGATTGGCGTGGGTGAGAATCACTACTTTTCCTGCGTTTCCCCTTATCCACTCCAGCAAGGCGTGACAGGTATCTTTATTAATATTGGTCATAAAATTACAGTTCAACTTGAATGCAAAAATAGTCTATTCTTTCTCAATCACGATTTATTCCTATTTTTGAAGCAATATTTACAAACTGATTAAAATAAATTAAATGTCGCAGAATCTAACTTTTACCATGATTAAGCCTTGCGCTGTACGCAACGGGCACATCGGTTCCATTCTTAAAATGATTATAGAGAGAGGCTTTCGTATCAAAGCCATGAAACTTACCCATATGACCAGGGAAAATGCCGAGGCGTTTTACGGAATTCATGCCGGCAAACCATTTTTTGAAGGGTTGGTCAGTTTTATGTCTTCGGGCCCGATTGTTGCCGCTATTCTGGAGAAGGGAAATGCCATTGATGATTTTAGGGAGCTGATCGGAGCCACCAATCCGGCCAATGCCGCCCCCGGAACCATCCGTCAACTCTTTGCTGAATCCTTCACGGCCAATGCGATTCATGGTTCTGACAGCGATGAAAACGCGCTGATCGAAGGTTCGTTCTTCTTTTCGGAGATGGAGAAGTTCTAAAACATCCAATCGCTGATTATTTATTTTGAATTATTTTACAATAGTGCTGGTTAAATTTTCAAAAATCCCTGAACGCTAAATTTCTTTAACCTCTACGAGGTAAATTGCACTTTGATTGTTGTTTTCTACAATACTTTATCCGCTACGCGGAAAATTTTCAGCTGTTCATTGATCAATCAAAGTAAAAAGTTAAATCTCTGTACGACAATTGTATTAGTAAATTACCTTTCCGCGTAGCGGATAAAGTATTGTAGAAAATTTAGTGTTACGAAATCGGAATTCCGCGTAGCGAATAAAGAAAATTTTCGACCAGACAACAATGATTATTTTACAACAAAGAGAATCCTTTTTCGACTATTTGCGTAAAAAATTCTGTAAACAAAACACAAACCGATTGTGTTATATCTAAAAAAATAAATTCATTACAGATGAAACCCTCATAAACAATTATTTGACAGTGAATATGATATTCGTTGAGGGTTCCATGTGGCCATTAAAAAACAAATTATTATACACATGAAAGAAAGTTCAGTTAAAATTACATTTGCAGGAAATCCGTTGACCCTGTTGGGAAACGAGATCAAGGTTGGTGATAAAGCGCCTGATTTTGTGGCAGTCGGAGCAGGATTAGCTCCTGTCAAACTATCTGATTTTGCGGGAAAAACAGTCGTTATCGCAGCTTATCCTTCCATTGACACCGGCGTTTGTGCCTCACAGAACAGAAGGTTTAATGCGGAAGCCAATAACCTGAAGGATGTTGTGGTCCTCTCTATCTCATGTGACCTTCCATTTGCACAGAGTCGTTTTTGCGCTGCAGAAGGACTTACCAATATCAAGACTGTTTCTGACCACAAAGACCTTGAATTTGGCCAAAAGTATGGTTTCTGGATCAAGGAACTTCGTCTGCTTGCACGCGGCACCGTTGTTATTGACAAATTGGGTGTGGTAAAATTTGTGGAATATGTTCCAGAAGTGACACACGAGCCCGATTATGAAGCAGCGCTGGCGGTGGTGAAAAATCTTTAATCCACTGAATTTCAATCACACATACCTGTGATTGATGTTCCGTAATCGTAAAACCCTGTATCATTATCTGTGATACAGGGTTTTATTTTATTGGGGCCGGGTAATGGTTGTGGGGAGAAAGATCTGAAGCATGCATCCCCCCTATTACAACATTTGTAAAACCATCAATATCAATGATTTTACCACACTAAAGGCAACAAATTGCTTCGATGTACCTCCTATCATTGGTGAATTTTATATTTTATTGATTATCAACAGATTGCTTCGTCGTGCCTCCTCGCAATGACGGTAGGCTGTGGATTTTGTGAGGGTGGAGAGAAGGAGGCGGGCGGCGATTCTGCTATTGCCGAAAACTGATGACCCGCCTCCTTCTCTCCACCCTCACCTCCAAAAAATGATCCGTCATTGCGATCCGCCGGCTGGCGGAGAAGCAATCTGAAGCATTACTTGAATCAAAAAGTGTTATCCTTTCCGTATATTTACTTGAAAAGCAAGCAAACCGGTTTGAAGGCGTTGATCTGATCAGTAAAGGTGAGCAGTCCTGTTTCTGCATTGCGCCTAAATGCTACAATGTTGTTTGTAGTCTGATTGGCCACCAGTAAAAAATCACCTTGCGGTGTGAGGGTAAAATTGCGTGGCGCCTCACCTTTGGTATCTTCATGTCCCAGGAGTTTGATCTTTTGTTCCTTCTCATTCACAGAAAAAATGGCAATACTGTTCATCCCCCTGTTGGATACATAAAGAAAATTTCCTTCCGGAGAAAGGTGTATATCCGCACAGGTATTTGGTTTCGCAAAATCGGCAGGGAGCGTCGATACAGTTTCCACTATCTTAAAAGCGCCATTATCGAGCAGCTGAACCACTGAAACACTACAACCTATCTCATTGGCTACAAAGAGTAGTTTTCCATTGGGATGAATCGCCATATGACGCGGACCACTTCCGGGTGGCAGTTTAATTTCCGGATATTTGTTGGGTTTTAAAGTGGCAGTGGCTTTATCAATGATATAAACCTTGACCTGATCGATGCCCAGATCAGCAACAAAAATACGCTTCCCTTTTGGCTCAAAAATGGCGCTGTGTACGTGCGGTTTCTCCTGTCTGTTTGCCACAGGCCCGTGTCCTGTATGCTGATCCGCTGATAAAACTTCAGACAACTCCCCGGTAGGTTCAATACGCATCAGGGCAACATTTCCACCTGAATAGTTTGAGGCTACAACCGAACCATCTTCATTGACAGCCACATGGCATGGATGAGCGCCACCGCTGGATACTTTGTTGAAGGATGTCAGATTTCCGAATTCATCAATTTTAAACAGCTCGATATAACCCATGCTTTGATTGCTTTCATCTTTGGTCTCCCTGACAGCCAACAAATTTTTTCCATCCCTGGTCATAGCCAGATACGAAGGATTCTCAGAGAGGACTGCCAATCCATTGCTGTGCAATTTTCCGGTATTCAGATCCAGACCAAAGCGATATATCCCTTCACTACCCGAATCAGTATATGTTCCAACATAAAAGTGAAGAACATTATTGTTGGGATTGTTCTGGGCAAAAGTGGTGCATGAAGTCACTAGAAACAGGAATAAGCAAAAGTGTTTTATCATGACTGAATTGTATTAGGTAAGCTAAATTACTGAATCATTTTGAAAGTATAGCTTCCTGAACCTATCCTGCAGAAATATTTACCATCTGCTGATTTTGAGAGAACCACACTCTTACCATTCCCGGTAACAATAGTTTCCTCTTTAACAGGGAAATAGACCGATGCCGTACTATTCGATGGTATCTCAACCAACATAACCAGTGAATTTTTCTCTTTGGTCCATTCACTCCTGATTCTGCCATAGGGTGAAAGATAACTTGCTTTTACATGGTTGATATCCCCGACAATTTCAGGCCTGATAATGATATTTTTAAACGCTACACTGCCGGGTTCCTGTTTGATTCCTCCTAATCCGGTGTAAAACCACTCCATGAGATGTCCCAGCATCAAATGGTTGTTGGAAACCTGTTCGAGCGCCGGCCATGATTCTGTCAGGGCAGTTGCTCCCTTTTTTAGCTGAAACCCGTATCCAGGAACATCATTCCTGAAATTCATGTCGAATAAAAGTTGAGAAGCACCGCCTTCTTCCAAAGCTTTAACCAAAAAATGAAACCCGATATCGCCGGCAGTCAGAACGTTACCTGATTGTGAGATTGTTGACGTTAAATTTTTAAATACTTCGTTTTTGTTCTTCTCCTCTACCAATCCGACACACAATGGCATCGCCATGGCAGTCTGGCTACCGGTCGAATAGATCTTTGTTTTTGGATCGAAAAACTTGGCATTGAAGGCCAATTTCACCTCTCCGGCCAATGCTTCCATCTTTTCTGCATCTTCTAGTTTGTTACAAATTCTCAACATCTTTGAAAGAAGATGCAGATCGTAATAATAGATTGCAGTTGCCGTTAGCGCTTTCGGAGTAAGCTGCGCCTCCCCCGGCGATTTTGGCCCATAATCGAACCAATCGCCAAGTCCGTGGCTGACAATATGATCTGTTGCTTTTGTCCCGAGATAGTTAACATATTTTTTCATCATCGGTAAGGCTTCATCCAGAATCGATCTGTCTCCATACCATTCCCAGAGCATCCAGGGCAAAATGACCGCAGCGCTCCCCCACTCCGGTGAATCCCTAAAACCACCCGTAAATGGAACATATTCGGGCGCTATGTCCGGAACCAGTCCGTCGCTGGTCTGGGCCGCAATCATGTCCCTGACGGCTTTTTGATAAAGCGAGTATAGGTCATAGTTGTAATGCAGTGAAGCACCCATCAGATAGGTTTGTTCGAGCCAGCCCAGTTTTTCGCGATGGGGACAATCCGTTACAACACTTTGGAGATTGCTGCGCACTGCCCAGTCGATCAATGTATAGATCTGGTTGAAAAGCTGATTGGAACAGGCAAATTCGCCATTTTTAGGTGAAGAATTGCAAGTGTGCAACATTGTAAGAGAAACCATTTTGGACAAATCTGCTGATCCTTCTTCATTTTCGGGGACCGCCCCTTCCACCATTGCATACCTGAAACCATAGTAGCTAAATTTTGGCTGCCAAACCTCATTTCCCTCACCTTTCAAGGTATATGAAAAAAAATAGGGCGAGCCAGATGCCTTTTGATTGATCTCTTTATCCTTTGTAATCAGTTCGCCTGGGGTTATTTTAATCACAGATCCCCTCTTCCCCTTGACTTTTAGTTCAATAATGCCCGAACCATTCTGACCAAAATCGTACAAATATCTACCCTTCGACAATTTCTCAATCAGCTTTGGCTTAATGGTTTGATTGACCGTAACCGGATAGTCAGACTCAGGTTCCAATCTGCCCGCAGGAACTGCCGCAGGCAGGGCTTGTTGCCACCTTTTATCATCGAATCCAGTCAGGTTCCACCCTTTTTGTTCCCTGGTAGCATCGTAATCTTCACCACCATAAATACTTGAATACAGTATGGGTGAAGCCTCACATTTCCAGTCAGTTCCTGAAACAATGTCCGTGAGGGTACCATCTTTGAATTCAATTTTCAATCTGCATATCATTTTGGGATAACCATAGGCAATGACCAGTTTCCTGTACCTTTCCCTGTTAACATTGTAAAATCCATTGCCCAACATGACGCCAATCACATTTTCACCCTTTTGCAACTGATTTGTAACATCATAGGTGTTGTACAAACATACTTTGTTGTAATCAGTCCATCCGGGCGAAAGAAAGCTGTTACCGGCCTTTATTCCATTGATTGCAGCTTCATATTGCCCCAATCCACTGATGTTCAATGTAGCGCTTTTAACCTCCTTGTCAAGGGTGAACTCTTTTCTGAACAAAGGAGGGATACTTCGGTCAACGCCTTTTGATCCAAGATTATTTCCAAATCCATGAATACCAGGAAAGATTTTCATGGAATCCTGCAGTTCTTTGTAGGCTATCCAAATGGCTTTACCCCAGTCGGATGCAGATACAAGTCCCATTTGAAACCAGGCAGTCTCACTCCAGTCTGACACATTCCCGACTTGATCTGTGATTCTTACTTTCCAAAAATATCTTTTACCGGGATAAAGAGCTTCTCCGGCATAAGTGATCCGAATAGACGCATCATCCTTAATAATTTTAGAATCCCAGCAATTTCCTACGTTTTGGTCAAGCTTCTCTTTCGAATTGGCCACCAGAATGTGGTAGTTCAACTGTTTCGTATCCCGGTTGCCGGAGTTAATCCACCAGCTGAAATGTGGCCTCTTTTCTGCAATGGCCAACGGATTTACCTTTGATTCACAGCGCAAATTTGACAAGAGAAGTGTATTTCGTCCAAATAATACCGATCCGATCAAAAGCAGAAAAATCGTTGAGTAGAATTTTAATGTCCTCATTTTGTATTGAATAACTTGTTGCAAATCTTGTCCAAAACCTGAAAGAAAACAATTTTAAGTGCTTGTTCACGTTCCCGATGAGGTTCACAATGATTTAAAGTTTTTTGAAGTCTTTGTTTTGAGTTCATATCCTTTTCTCGCAAATTGGGATTATGGAATGATCCTATATAATTTTCTTAGTTGTGCAATTGCCGAATTTGTCAGTTTCTCTCCTGATCCCTTCTCAAACAAAGAGGTTCCTGGTGTTGTTTCATAACCGGTAATCATAGGGGTAAAACCATTTAATCCTTGCGAAAAGGAAGCTTCTGTCGGGAAATATTTTTGATTATCATTGGTTAGACCCATCACCAGGGTATGAGGGAAAGGTGATTTCTTTTTAATTTCGATCCCAAATTCACAAAACATTTCACCTGGCAAACCTACAAAGGCGATATTGCCGATCCTGGCAACCATGACCTCTAGGCTATCAATCTGATTTTGAGTCTTGTATAATTCCGTCCAGTCATGTGCATACTGGGCATCCGGAATTCCGTCAGCCTGAATAGGGGGCATCCCTTCTTTTTTTGCCTTTTCAATCACCCTTCCGGCCCAATTAAGTTGCTCCTCTGTAATGGTAATGTGTTTCAAAGGAACCATTTCCCTGGATACAGCTACAGTATTGTCCAAATTGCTTTTCTGATTTTTAATGGCTTCCAGCGCTGCAACGCCAAGAAGATATCCCACCCTCTGACATTCCTGATAAGTGTCAATATGTCCCTGTTTATAATCAATCTGAGTGACATTTCCGCAAGGACCATTGAAGAACATAGGGCAAAAATCATTCCCCATCACTTTTCTCATTGATTCAGCCATATAGCCGGGAAAATCGGCTGAGTAGAGCCAATTGTTCCCGGTCAAGGTCGCCGGATGGCATCCGAAGTTAACGATCGCCCCTACTGGTTTGCCTTGTTGTTCAATAGAAACTGCAATAACATCTGTATCAACTGGGCCTAAAGGCTTAACCACAAAATCCGGCGTTGCAGTTTTCTCCCAACACATGTGCGTTGAACCGTCTGCACATTGTAAGCGACGGTTAAAAGAAATTCTGGTCTCTTTGGAACTTCCTACATAAAGCAAGGTTGGTTTTAAACGCTGGTTCGCGATAAGGACTGCGCTGGCAGCTTTGACGAAAAACACCCTCGCACCTGGCGACTCTAAAAGTGGTTTCGGTCCACTATGGGTATGGGTAGCCATAATCATTATGTTTTCGGCCTTGATGTCACTATTTTTAGCAATGTATTCGCGAATAAATTGGATAGCGCTCCTTTTGATCCAACACACATCTACAGTCAATATGGCAATTTTTTCTGATTGACCATTCTTGGCCACTATGGCACGTGCATATAGGGAATCATGAATCCCTCTCGAAGCATAGTCATTGCCGCGGTAATTACCTTGAAGATCGAGCCCGACCGGCGGAGTATAATTAACCTCACTTGTTCCAATCATTATCCCGGACTTTTTCACACCTGCCATTAAGTCTGACATTAAGCATATTAGCATATATGCACTAATGAAAAACACAGATAAGTAGCGAAAATAACTATTGAAAATTTTTGAAAATTTTCGTTGCATTGAATTATTGTTTAATAAGTAACAAGCCAATTTTTTTGTAATTTATAAAGATCTTCCGGAATATGATGCCTTTAGGCTCTTTGATAACAAAGACGATGTTTATTCTTTCGATGGGATTTAAAAACCTAATAATTAGAATAATCTCCATATGTTTTGCACAATTTAATACAGAGTTTGACTCTTTCAGGCGTTACATCATTTTGAATAATATGAGCCGGGGCAATCATGTAACCTCCATTTTTGCCCAAAATGCTGATTTTTTCAATAATATCGCGTTCAAGTTCTTCGTCACTGCCATTCGGTAACAGATCCTGTTGATCGATAGCGCCCCAGAAAACAAATTGATTGCCAAATCTCTCTTTCATGTCTTGAGGTAAATGACCGGGGACATTTGGCTGAACTGGGTTAAATACTTCAAAACCAATTTCACAGATGTCGTCAAGCAATTCGGCCACAGCCCCGTCACAATGAAGGATAGGGATAATATCTGGCTTGGCTTCCTTGAAACGGTCGATCATTCTTTTGTAGAGAGGTTTTAGCTGCTCACGAAAAGTTTCCGGTGACATAATCAGGCTGGACTGAGTGCCGAAATCATCCCCAACCCAGATGGCATCTACCCCTATTTCGATCAAACGTAAGCCGATCCGGGTCTGGAATTCTGCACAGGCTTCAAACAATGGTATTACATACTCAGTCTCCATCATCATGTCGACCAGTAGTTTCTCCATGCCCACCAACTGTTGCGCCAATGAGAAAATCGTCACTTCTATATCTCCAATAATCAGGTAATCGTTTTTGTATTTTTTCACCAATGCTTCAGCGTCCCGAAAACGGCCGGGAGCATCCGGATCAGGAAATTGAAATGCTTCAATGTCGGCCCTCGTTTCAGCACGAGCCAAAGGATATTCAAGCACTTCCACATATACATCACCCTGGCGCATCCGCATCTGGTATTCATTTAACCAAGTGCCTTTGTCATCTTTCACTATACGGTAATCATCCGAAACAGATGCACCTGTAACCACAACATCGCTGCCCAAAGCAACCCTTATTTCATTGGCGCTAATGCGGTAGGTCACATCTTCATAAAGATTCTCGGTATAATGAACCGGAATACCCAACTCTTTCCCGAAATGGTCGGACAGTTGTTTACAAAGGTCAAATTGAACAGGAACCCGATCGGGCATCCCTTTAATTTTTCTGAAGGCGCGTAATACTCTTTCTCTTGAATTCATAATCTATTTGTTTCTGTTAATCCTGATGAAAAACTTCTTTTAAACCAATTACAACCGGTGAGTTATCCTGGTTCACTTCCATAATGCCGGACATATAATCCCACCACTTGCGAACAATCTCAGTCTGTGACAATTGATCTGCTGTATTTTTGTCATTTAGCTTCTGAATGGCAAAAAGTGTACTGGTTTCAACATCTAAAAAGATAGAGTAATCATTCACGCCCGCATTGGATAGCTCTTGTGCCAGTTCAGGCCAAATTTGATCGTGCCGCTTTTTGTACTCATCTTCAAAACCGGCTTTTATTTTCATTCTAAAGGCTACACGTTTCATGGTTCTTTATTTTTGATATTAAAATTTCAGTAAATCTTTACAACCTCAATGCCAAATTCGGCTATTTCATAATTAATTTGTTCATTATACAATTCTAGTATGACTGAATAGACACTGGTCCAAACAATCCGGATGGTTGCAACGGACTTGCAGGAGTATATGGGTTAACTGGACACCAGGTCAACCTTTTTTCTAGTGGTAGTTTACTGTCCCCAATCAAGCGGTTCACCCAGGTATTCACTACTTCGATCTTCAGTTCATTTTCACCTTGTTTGACCAATTTACTGATGTCGAGCTGATACGGCGCCGTCCATAATCCGCCGGCATATGTTCCGTTTAAAGTAACTTTTGCCATTGCGGTAAAACCACCAAGGTTGATAATTACTCTCCGGCCTTCGGGAAGCCTTCCCAAACTGAAATTGTGGATATAAATGGCAGTTCCTGAATAGTATTTAATCCGTTCATCAACCGAGGTGGTCCAATCCTGAAGGGTTTCGAAAACCACAGGTTGTTCCGGGCCACGCTGCGAAGCGTTGAAGACAACAGTCCAAGGGCCTTTCAGGTCAGCCAAAGTAGATGGTTCAGGATAATTGGCCCCCACTTCAATTGCCGATGCTTTGCTGGCCTTTTGGCGGAAAATCACAAATACACTTTCGTAAGGGGCTAATTTTAAGGGAACTGTAGTGCTGCCTTCTTTCTGCCCGTAAGCCGGAAGTATACGAATCGAACCGGTAGTTGCTTCCCAGAGTTCGGGCTGCAACCCTGTTATCCTGAAATCGGGAGTAACTAATTTTGTCTCTTTGGTTTGGTTCGACAAAAAATAGATCTCACCGTTTCCTAGTGTCCGGTGTCCGTAGTGGATTGTCTTATCTTCCGGCAATTTACAGTCTGGCACGCAGTTGA
>JALOCD010000014.1 GCA_023228025.1 Prolixibacteraceae bacterium
TCACGGTAGGGGGATAAAAGGCCCCTTCCCCTACCGGGATAAAACCACCGATCAGCACAGAAGCGCCCATTTCACGGCTCGTTTCGACCTGTTGGTGCAATTCGTCGCGCAGATCTTTCCGCGAGAGTGGTCCGAAAGTCGTGGAGGGATCGAGGGGATCTCCAAAGACCGAAGCAGTCATCAGCCTCACAAATTCAGATTTGAACGCATCGTAGACCTGATCGGCAACAATGAAACGCTTGGCCCCGATACAACTCTGACCGGCATTCAACAATCGGCTGGTTACACAAAGTTTGGCTGCCATCATGACATCGGCATCTTCAAGAATCAGATAGGGATCGCTGCCTCCAAGTTCAAGAACGGACTTTTTGAGGTTGGCCCCTGCCGCTGCAGCTACGGCTTTTCCGGCAGGAGTGCTCCCAGTAAGGGTCACCGCTTTGACCAATGGATTTGCAATGACCGCCTCCACACTGGAAGAGCCAATCAGCAAAGTCCTGAATACATTCTCAGGGAAACCGGCCTCTGACACCAACAGCTCTATGGCCAAAGCACATCCCGAAACATTCGATGCATGTTTCAACAATCCCGTATTCCCGGCCATCAATGCAGGCGCGATAAACCTGAATACCTGCCAAAAGGGGAAATTCCAGGGCATTACGGCGAGGATGGTTCCAATGGGCTGATAGGAAATATAAGATTCTGTGGCCTCTGTTTGAATAAGTTCATTTTGCAAAAATTGCTCCCCATTTTCGGCATAATAGCCACATGCCAAAGCGCATTTATCGACCTCTCCCAATGCTTCGCGATAGACTTTCCCTATCTCGGAAACGATCAGGGAGGCCAGCAGTTCCCTCTTCTCTGCAAGTTTTGCCTGGAGATTTTTCATCAGCCTTGAACGGTACCCAAAAGTGGTTTGCTTCCAGTCCTGATAGGCAGTATCTACCTGTTGCACAATGGCATTTACTTCAGCAGATGTGTATTCCCGGTAGGTTTGAACGATTTCACCAGTAAATGGATTGATGGATTGCATGGGATTTTTTGTTTTTGTAATTGAATTAATACTTAGGGAATTACGATCCAATCCAATGAATTTATTTTCTTTACAAACGTTTTTATAGTTTCAAGCATCTCCTCAAAGCTTGGTGAATTGCCATAAATCATTTGCTCCTGTATGATTGAATAATCCTGTTTCCAAGCTTCAATAACCTCAGGATTGGGGATCGGATGAATTGTTTGTGGGTTGTGTAGTAAGTAATCGACGCCACCTAATCGTGTATACCGAAGCCGATGATTTACAATCTCAGAATATAATTCCCGGTCAGACAAGGCACTTTCAGCATATTCAGTGGTTGATAATTTGTAGATATCGTACAGATGCCTACTCATGCGGTCAATCCTTACTTTTTCATCCGGTCGTTGAAATTCCTCATGCAGCAAGAAAATTTTCTCTAAAAGAGTGCGTTCCGGGTTTACTGTTGGAATTTCAACCGGAAGTCCGGTAAATGCAGCAGTTGGAAAGATTTCATCTACAATTGAAGAGATTTTCCGGATTGAGAATGGTTCGCGTAAAGACCGGCATCCTAATTCAACTTGTACCCTTGGTCTTAAGTAACCAGGAGATTCGATTACATTGGGATAATTAACAAGAATGATTATCGGATCCTGATCACTCGTTGTTATTTCTTCCAATTCAAGCTGAACGTCCACCCCTTTTTCCTTAAACCGGAAGCTTAATTCCGGATATAGCTTTTTTGTAATGTATGTATTTGCTTTCTTTCGAAGATTTGTCCTTTGCTTTTTCCCTAAATCAGCCTCAAACCCATAGAACCTACGGTCAACGGCCAAATCAATATCTTCCGAAAATCGTTCAATCAGGCCCCAGGCTTTGCTCAGTGATGTACCACCTTTAAACACCATGTGTTTTCCGATTCCCATATCAAAAAGAATAGCAAGAGTTTGTACTATCCACCAGTCCTTTTCGACAGCATAAGCAGGCAAGTTTGTTCTTTCACCAGCATCCCGGAGAATTTCGGCTTTAGCGTCGTTGGGTATATTGTAAAATTTATTCATTAATTGCTCGTTTCAAAATCTGCTTAATCCATTCCGGGGCCAGTTTAATATCATGTTTCAAGAGTTGTGGCTCTTCCTCTTTTAAAAGTTTAATCATTTGCCTTAATTCAACAGGTTTTGCCTTGTCTTTACCAATTTCCCGCAATGCCTGAATCACTAAAGAACTAATTTTACCTTTAGCCATCAGGTTTTTGGGGGTGGTCTTTTTCAGCTTTATAGTTCTTTTGCCGACTTTTATTGTACGAGCTGCACCATCGGTCATAAAGACCAGCTTTAATGGAATCTGGGTGCTTAAACCCAATGCATGTATTGCATATACTCCCGTTGGAACAATTCTTATTTTATCTCTTTTGGCAATACCTTCAGCTACTTCTTCTGCTGTAGGCATAACTTCTCCGATATACGAATTTTCTTTTGGTCGTACATATATACCATGAGCTACTCTTCTTATGTTTCCTTTGTTTTCTAATCGCTGTAAAGCTTTACGTATTGCTCCTGATGAACCAGCATGTTGAAAATCTTCAGGAAAAAATAAAGTTCCTCTTTGTTTTCTTAAAACTAATTTTTCTATTTGTTCTTCAATGCTTTGCATCTTTGTACTACTGATTATTCTGTCACAAATTTAGTAAATATTTGTGACAATAATACTACTTCTTTTCATACTTTTCCTCCTTGGACACCTCGAATACTAAATGGTGCGTACGAAATTTATTAAATCAAAAAAGTGCAGTATTTCCACTGCACTTTCCTTATTGTCGTCTATCAGTATGAGTCCTAATCTTCACCTTTCAGGAGTTTGAACCACAATTAGCTCACTGTTCAACTGACTCATCTGCAGATTTTTCATTTATTTCGTCAACGGCTACTGGTGCTACCGCTTCCGGTTTCTTGTCGTCAAAATACTTCCGGTAGAAGATAAAAATGGCCACAATACCTACCGAGATGGAGGAGTCGGCCACGTTAAATACCGGCCTGAAAAAGATGAATTCCTGGCTGCCCCAGATGGGGAACCAACCTGGGAAATGTCCTTCGATCAGCGGAAAATAGAACATATCCACTACTTTCCCCAATAAAAAGGAGTTATAACCGCCACTTGCCGGGAAAAGCGTGGCCACTACCCCGTGACTCTCATTGAAAATCAATCCATAAAAAGCGCTGTCGATCAGATTGCCGGTAGCCCCCGCAAGAATCAGCGAAAAGCAGAGAACCAATCCGAATGGCACCTCCTTCTTCCACAATTTGGAAAGGTACCAGCCCAGCGCCCCAATGGCTGCTATCCTGAAAATAGTGAGGAAATATTTACCAATGTTGTTGCCAAATTCGAAACCAAAAGCCATCCCGTTGTTCTCGACAAAATGAATCATAAACCAATTCTTCGCCACAACAACCTCTTCGCCCAGCATGAAGTGGGTTTTGATATATATCTTAAGAATTTGATCGACTACCAGAATCAGCAGGATGATCAATATCGATTTTGTTTTGTTACTCATATGTTCATTTCAAAATGCTTGTGGAATCCGTCGCGAAAATAAGTATTTATGAGACAAGGTCATTCATCCTACCTACCTTTGTGCAACCTTTGTGTGGTACTTTGTGCCCTTTGTGGTTAAATGATTGGATTTTAACACTAAGGTCACAAAGGGTAACACAAAGGGCTCAAGGTAATATACTTCAAGCTTCATTTTTTAATTCATTGCTCACCCCGGATTGGGGTACTTCGCCAGGCTCGTTCTTTTTACCATCTCCAAAATGATGCCTGTGGAAAATGAATATGGAAATTACCCCAATGGAAACAGCCGAATCGGCCACGTTAAAGATATGCCGGAAGAAAATCAGCTCCTGACCTCCCAGGAATGGTACCCAGGAGGGATAAGTGGTCACAATCAACGGAAAATAAAACATGTCGACCACCCTGCCCATCAAAAAAGAGGAGTAACCTCCACCATCCGGGAAAAGCGTGGCTACCTCTCCCGGGGTGTAATTGAAGATCATTCCGTAAAATGTCCCATCTATCATGTTTCCGATAGCGCCGGCCATGATCATTGAAAAGCAGGCAATCAATCCAAAGGAAGCCTCGCCTTTCAGCAGTTTTTGCAGGTACCAGCCCAGTGCGCCAATGGCGATAAGACGGAAGATACTCAGAAAATATTTGCCGATATGGTTCCCAAATTCGAGGCCAAAGGCCATCCCGTTGTTCTCGATGAAGTGGAGGATAAACCAATTTTTGAAAATGACAATTTCGCCGCCCGGGGCCAAATGGGTTTTGATCCAGAATTTTAAGGTCTGGTCAATCACCAAAATCAAAAGGATAAGAAGTATTGATTTTTTTCTATTGCTCATGGGCAAAGTAAAAAGTGCAGAGAAAGCTCTTTCGGTCTTCAATGGGTAGATCGGTTGACTCTTTTGCCCTGAAAAAGCAGATTAGCGCTGGGAATTTTTTGCATCAATAGATAAAGTTGCATGAGGCACAGCACGTAGTCTCTCCTTCGAGATCAAGGCTCCGGTTTCGCGGCAAATACCATAGGTTTTGTTCTCAATCCGGATCAGTGCTGCTTCAAGATGCTGTATAAATTTCTGCTGACGTTGGGCAAGCTTGCCTGCCTCCTCTTTGGATAATGTAGCTGCCCCTTCTTCCAATACCTTGAAGGTCGGGGAAGTATCCTGGGTATCATTGCCGTCACCTTGCGTAATGGCGTTTTTATATAGTTCGTAATCCTGACGTGCCTTTTCCAGTTTGCCAAGAATCAGGGACTTGAACTCCTGGAGTTCCTCGTCTGAATATCTTGTTTTCTCTGCCATAATGTTGCGCTTTTTGTAAATATAATCTAAATCGGTGCTATTTATACCTGCTGATACAAATATTTATCAACAGGATCGGTTAATCTCTCAAACTTTTCTGACATTCAGCACTGTTTCCAATCCGGGTTCTATTTCAACAAGTTGATCCTTAGCTATCTCTGAAACCTCCACAAGGTGAAGTTTCACTGCCAATGTTTGTGCACAGATGTAATCCCCGAATTTTTCCAATGCCTCGGCCAGCTCAGGGTGGTTACCTACCGTGAGCTCTATCTTGTCTGTAACTTCAAAACCACTCTCTTTTCGCAAATTCTGAATTCTATTGATCAGTTCGCGGGCGATGCCTTCCAGCCTCAGCTCCGGTGTGACATGAATGTCAAGCGCCACCGTCAGATTGCCTTCGCTGGCTACCTGCCATCCAGGAATATCCTCTGTCAGGATCTCTACATCCTCTGCAATCAGCCTGATGGATTCACCTTCGATGACCGTTTCAAAGGAACCATTATGCTCAAAAGAGGCAATCTGTCCCTGATCCATGGTGGCTACCATGGCGGCAATCTGCTTCATCAGTTTGCTGTATTTTGGCCCAAGTGTCTTGAAATTGGGTTTGATCTTCTTCTTGATAATTCCCGACGAGTCGGTCAGGTACTCCACCTGCTTCACATTTACCTCAGTCAGGACGATGTTTTCGATGGCCTCAAACTGTTTGCGGAAACTTTCGTTCAAAACCGGCACAATGATCCTTGCCAGGGGTTGACGAACTTTTAACTTCTCCTTCCGGCGAAGTCCGAGTATAATGCTAGAAGCCTTTTGTGCCATCTCCATCCGTTCTTCGAGCTCCTTGTCAACCATTTTCTCATCGGCTACGGGGAACCGGGTAAGGTGGACCGACAGATCCTGTTCGCGATGGGCTACTTTGTTCAGATCGCGGAAAAGCTGATCGCTGTAAAAAGGTGCAATGGGGGCGGAAAGCTTGGCAACGGTTTGAAGTGCAGTATACAAAGTCTGGTAAGCGGATATCTTATCTGCATCGTATTCACCGCCCCAGAACCTTTTACGGCTGAGCCTGACGTACCAGTTGGACAGATTTTCGGAGACGAATTCTGAAATAGCCCTTCCTGCCTTGGTTGGTTCGTATGTTTCGTATGCCTCAGTAACATCTTTGATCAGCGTGTTCAGTAAGGAGAGGATCCAGCGGTCCAGCTCAGGACGCTCCGAATTCGGGAGTTCAGCTTCCCGGTAGGCAAAGCCATCCACATTGGCATACAAAGCAAAGAAACTATAGGTATTGTAAAGTGTGCCAAAGAATTTGCGACGTACTTCATCCACTCCTCCCAAATCAAATTTCAGGTTGTCCCAGGGTTGTGAATTGGTGATCATGTACCAGCGAACCGGGTCGGATCCGTATTTCTCAATAGTGGTAAAAGGATCGACCGCGTTGCCCAGTCGCTTCGACATCTTGTTGCCGGCGGCATCCAGGACAAGCCCGTTGGAGATGATATTTTTGAAAGCAACGGAACCTTTGGCCATGGTGGCAATGGCATGGAGGGTAAAAAACCATCCGCGGGTTTGGTCCACACCTTCGGCGATGAAATCTGCCGGGAAGAGTTCGTCAAACTCCTCTTTGTGTTCGAATGGGTAGTGCACCTGGGCAAATGGCATGGAACCCGAATCGAACCAAACGTCGATCAGGTCGAGTTCACGCACCATTTTTACCCCTTTCGGGGACACCAATACAATGTCATCCACGAAGGGACGGTGAAGATCTATCTTTTCGTAATTTTCTTTGGAATTGTCGCCAACCACAAAATCCTGGTAAGGATTAACCTTCATAAATCCGGCGGCAACCGATTTATCGATCTCTGAGATAAGCTCTTCAACGGAGCCTATGCAGAGCTCTTCCGTTCCGTCCTCTGTACGCCAGATGGGCAGGGGGGTTCCCCAGTATCTTGAACGGGAGAGGTTCCAGTCGACAAGGTTTTCGAGCCAATTGCCGAAACGGCCGGTACCTGTCGATTGTGGTTTCCAGTTGATCGTCTTGTTAAGCCCGATCATCTCATCCCTGACAGCCGTTGAGCGGATAAACCACGAATCCAGTGGATAGTAGAGAACCGGTTTATCTGTTCTCCAGCAATGCGGATAGCTGTGTTCGTATTTCTCTACCCTGAAGGCTTTCCCCTCCTTCTTCAATTGAACGGAGAGGTCGATATCGAGGGTAGCATCCTGCTCAGTAAGCGAATCATCATAGCTGTTCTTGACAAAACGGCCGGCGAATTCAGAATAGCGTTCGATGTTGATGTTGGTTTTTTCGAAACCGGCATCCAGGTCCTTCAGTCGGAAGAATCGGCCCTGACGGTCGACCATCGGCTGACGTTTCCCTTCGTTATCGATCAGTAACAGCGGAACGATACCGGTCTGTTTGGCCACCCTATCGTCATCTGCGCCAAAGGTTGGTGCAATGTGCACAATTCCTGTACCATCTTCTGTGGTAACAAAATCGCCCGGAATAACACGGAAGGCCTCTCCCATTGGTTTTACCCATGGGAACAGTTGTTCATAATTAACCCCAACCAGTTGACTGCCGGTGAATTCCCCAAGTAGCAGGTAAGGAATATTTTTCCCCTCTCTGTTGTAACTATCCAGCGTTAGCGCCTCATTCTTTTCGGGGAAATAGTGGTGGAAAAGATTCTTTGCCAGTACAACGGTAATTGGCTGGGCAGTATAGGGATTAAATGTTTGGACTTTGACGTATTTGATGGTTGGACCAATTGCCAGGGCGGTATTGGAAGGCAGTGTCCAGGGGGTAGTCGTCCAGGCCAGGATGTAGAGATCGGTCGAAACCTGATCGAACAAAGCAGCGGATTTCGCATCGCGTACCACCTTGAACTGAGCAATGCAGGTGGTATCTTTCACATCGCGGTAGCAACCGGGTTGGTTCAGCTCGTGAGAACTTAGGCCGGTTCCGGCGGCGGGTGAGTAAGGCTGGATGGTATATCCCTTGTAAAGAAGGTTCTTGTTGTAGAAAGATTTCAGGAGCCACCACAAAGTCTCGATATATCGGTTGTCGTAGGTCACGTATGGGTCGTCCATATTGACCCAGTAGCCCATTTTTTGGGTAAGATCTTCCCAAATGTCCGTGTATTTCATCACCTCGCGGCGACATGCGGCATTGTAATCGGCAACTGATATATGTTTACCGATATCCTCCTTGGTAATGCCAAGTGATTTCTCTACACTCAGCTCAACGGGCAGTCCATGGGTATCCCAGCCCGCTTTGCGCTTGACCAGGTAACCTTGTTGTGTTTTGTAACGACAGAAAATATCCTTGATCGTACGGGAAACAACATGGTGAATACCGGGTTGCCCATTAGCCGACGGAGGTCCTTCGTAAAAGATGAAAGGTTTCCCTTCGGACCTGGTAGTGATCGACTTGTGAAAAGTATCGTCCTCCTCCCAAAACTTCAAGATATCCTTGTTGATTTGCGAAAGATTAAACTCCTTGTATTCCCTGAATTTCTTGCTCATAGCCTCGTGCAACTCCCTTTTTTTAAAGTGCACAAAGATAATAAAAAAGTACTTAAAGTATTTAGAGTGCGCTAAAGTGCCTAAAGTTGTGGACTCCCAACGAATCAGCATTCTGGCGCAAGTACTTTAGGCACTTTAGCGCACTTTTTCAAGCAATCAATTATTGAAAAATGCCTTTCCATGAAAGCATGGCTCACTTACGAAACCGCAGAGTACCATGTACGATACCGGCATTTATATCAGCGAATTTTACCTAACGGATGATCCTCAACAAAACCGGAGACTGGCCGTAGGAGAATATTGCAGCAAAGACCAAAGAGGTGGTGGATTGGATGACAATGATTATACGGAAATAGAACGGAATCAAATACTTCCTATTCAAAAGCAAGGTTGAAAAAATCCTTTAGTTTGCTGGTATTTTTGACCACATATTCCCCCCCAGTACATTCAAAAATTACTTCAGGCAAAACATCAAATAGATTTTCCAACGCGTTATCTGTGCCTGTAACAAGACTATAAAAACTTGCTCCATCAATTTGCCTAACATGTTCATTTATAGGACATCTTTCTCCTTTGTCCTTATTTGAGGGAATAAATGGTTTATTGTACCTCTTTTGGTTTTTAGGTATAATAGAAACATAATATGCAGTATATCCCTTATATTTGCTTGCTTTTGGACTAATTAAGCCTTCCAACGAATAATATAGGTCAGACAATTTACCTCCAGAAATAGTATTGAATTTATTTTTTATTTCTGCAATGATTCTATTTTCAGTTGAAACAAGATCAACAACACTTCCGACCCTCAAGTTTGTCCAACTATTCGAATATCCAAGTATATTTTGATGAAAATCACCAATGAAATTTTGTAATGTTTTTTGCGCTTGACGTGTAGTCTCACTCTTTAGCCAAGTCTCAAAATCAATTCCAAAACCAGACATTTCAAAAATTGCAGAGAAAGGATCAATTACATTCTTGCCAAATACATCGCTTGCATTTCCTTGTGCTTCTTTGGCTTTAGTTAATAATTGCGATACTTCATAATTGAGATCAGAGTCTTTGATCCAACTTAATTTTGACATTGGTTAGTGGTTTATGTTGTTATTTCGATGATAAATATACTCAATTCCACTTGAAAATGAACTCAATGACAAATCTGGCAAATAATTATAAAATTACTTTGGATATATTTTGTTTAGAAAATTGACAATAGCGAATCCGACTTCTTTGGCAAAGTTGACTGGAACTGCGTTGCCAATTTGTTTGTATTGCCTGGAAATGGATCCGGCAAATGCCCAATCATCCGGGAATGTCTGAATTCGGGCATATTCACGAACGGTAAAGGGCCTTGTTTCGTCAGGGTGGCATCGTTCCGTTTGTTTTTGGGCTGGACTGCATGTTAGTGTCAAACTTGGCTCGGACCAACTCATCCTTCTTGCCATACCCGTCTTACCTCCACCCAAAAAGAAACTCCCACCCATATACTCTTTTTGTAAACTTAATGGCAGATCACGCCAATATCCACCTTCAGGAACCAAGTCCAAAACTTCCTTTTTATTTTTTGGATATTTGGAGCCAGGAGAAACTGGTACATCAACCGGAAAGAGTTCCCCTTTTTTCAGTGCATCTGTTAGCGTGTATATACGTTTATAAGGTTTTGGAAATTCAAATAGATTAACATCAAGATCTTTTCTTATTCCAACAATAAGTAACCTCTCTCTTTTTTGAGGAACTTTGTAAAAAATTGTTTTGAAAATCCTGGGAGTAATAACATTATATCCAATCTCATCCAAAATGGAAACCATCCCTTCTATTGTCCTGCCATCCTCGTGGTTTAAAAGTCCCCTCACATTTTCCCCAATACAGATTGCTGGTTTTGTTTCATTGACGACCCGGGCAAATTCATAGAACAGAGTACCTCGTGCATCATTTAATCCAAGTTTTTTCCCCGCATAACTAAATGCCTGACAAGGAAATCCACCAGTTACAATATCTACAATCCCTTTGTAATTAGAGAAAGAGACATTTTTTACGTCATCTTCAATCACATTCCATTCAGGTCTATTTATTCTTAAAGTCTCGCAGGCAAAATGATCGACTTCATTCAATGCCAGGCAATTTACGCCTGCTTGTTCAAGACCGATAGCTAAACCACCGGCGCCTGCAAATAACTCTATTGAATTGAAATCCCTGTTTGGGGAAATGAAATTTTCATTTTCTACCGGGTTAAACAAAAAGTCAAGGGCACTGAAAATCTTCAGCTGATCCTTCTGATAAACCCTGTAATTGCTCATGGGTTCCCTGACCGCACTTAGCTTTCCACTTCTGTCCCAACGCCTTAGAGTCTCCTTGCTTACAGATAACAAATCCGCTACTTCTGATATAGAATAATTCTTTTCCATTTATAACCACATTACACAACATTACACATGGTTACAAATATAGTAGGTTTTATATAAGAATTTTATACTTTCCCGAAAAGATATCAACAAATTTCAAAATGAAGAATTATCCTGATAATCAAATTATTGTCCCTCGCTTTAATGAAGATAATGGTTTCTATACGACAAAAGAAAGGTCAAAGTTGATGAGCAAGATTAAGGGTGTTGATACCAAACCAGAACTTAAATTAAAAAAAGCCCTTTGGAGACTTGGTTACCGATATAGGAAAAATGTCAAGCAATTACCGGGCAAACCTGATATCGTTTATAAGAAATACAAACTGGTTGTTTTTGTTGATGGGGAATTTTGGCATGGTTATGAATGGGAAGATAAAAAGCAAAAAATCAAGAGTAATAGGGATTTTTGGATACCAAAGATCGAAAGAAATATTCAACGGGACCAATTCAATAATCAACTTCTGGCTGATTCTGGATGGACTGTTCTAAGATTTTGGGAAAAGGAAATCAAAATGAATCTGGAACATTGCCTGAACCGCATCATTGATCATATTCGAAATTTCTGAAAAGGGGATTTGTTGAAATGCATTTTCACATTCTCTCCCAGATCAACTTCTTCCCAAATCCCAATCTGTTATCCGTCATTTTCAGGTAATCTATCGTGAGTATCCAGAGGGTAGTATCCATCAGGGCGGCAAACGGAAATCTCTTCAGGTAAGCTGAGCTTGCCTTGTCAAGGACTTCACCTTCAGCCTTGGTTAAAGTACCGGAGAACTGTATCCCCTGAATTTTGCCAATGATACTCGTTTCGAGCACAACATTCCCGGCAACTTTGTTGTTTTTTGTCACTTCTTGAATGTGCCTGGTTTCGTAACCGGAAGTAAAAACGAAAGCCATCTGCTCCTCCACAAATGCGTAGAAGCAGTTGGCTACCCAGGGTTGGCCACCAGATACTGTAGCAAGGGTGAGGACATGGTGCTTTTTGAGGAAGGTGGTGATCTTGGGGTCGGGAGTCTGCATGGGGACAAATTTAATAAAGAATTAAGCTAGGCCGATAGGGATTTTATTCGTAGCTATAAGACTTTAAATTTCTCTCTGTATTCCAGTGGGGTCATGCCCACAATTTTGTTGAAGACCCTTCTGAAAGATTTAGGGTCGGTATAACCAGTATGTTCGATGATTTCATTGATATTGTGGTTGGTTTGTTCGAGTTGTTTCTTTGCAGACTCAATACGCACATATTGCAAATATTCAATGGGAGGCATTCCCGTTGCCAGCTTGAACCTGCGTACAAAGTTCCTTCTGCTTGAAGGAATATTTTTGATAATCTCCTCGATGGTTTCAATCTCATGGAACTTTGTTTCAATGTTGTCCTGCACCTTCTTAACCAAATCATCTTTATGGCTGTGACTTGGCACAAAAGTGCCAAAATAACTTTGTTGGTAACGGTCCATGTCAATGGCAAATATCTTGGCGATCCTGATTGCCATCTCATTGCCACAATATTGTTGCACGAGGCGCAACAAAAGATGGAAAGTCGAAGTTGAACCACCGCTCGTGTAAAGCCTGCCATCGATGGTTACAACATGATCGGGTTTCAAGACGACCAAAGGGAAGGAGGCCGCAAACCTGGTGCAGGCGTCGATGTGCGTGGTAGCCATCTTCCCGTTTAGCAAACCTGATGCGCCGAACAAGAACGCACCCGTACAAAAACTGGCTATCTCAGCGCCATTCGTATACTGGCGACGGATCCATGGAATGAACATCTGGTTCCTGGTAAGCGTATCCGACATGTTATCAGTTGTAAATGAGGGTATTAATACAATGTCTAACTTAACCCCAGATCTCAGCGATTTTACATGATAACCATGAAACGTGCAGCCATCTTTCTTAATTTGTTCTGGCGTTCGGACAATATGGACCATGAAAGGTCTCTCACGCTGATTCTCCGTGTAAACCCGGTTCACCGTTTCAAAAACTTCCAGTATTGCCGCTATGCTTAATAACTTATAGTCCGAAGGCACGATCAATCCTAAGTTTCTCATTTTTCAGCTTTTTGACAAAAATAAATGTTTTTGTCTTGAATACCCCTAAATTTGACTTTTTTATCACTTTTCAACTCGTTTTTTTAAACGAATTTTGATTCCAGCAATTGGTTTAATAACCTGATTGTTAAAACTATTTAAAGTGAAGACAGAAAGGGAACCTTAACTTGCAGTATATTGTAAAACAGTAATAATTAATCTTATTTAAAGGAGGAAATGATCATGAAAAAGATGAATCCGGTCGTACATTTTGAAATGCAGGCAGAAGACAGAAGGCGAATGGCAGATTTTTACACCAAAGTATTTGGCTGGAAAGCGCAAATGCTGGGCCCTGAAATGGGTGACTATGTGCTTGTCACCACCTCGGATATTGACGAGAATGGCAGGCCAAAGGATGCGGGAATGATTAATGGCGGTTTTTATCCGAAAAGGGAAGGTTCGGCCCCGCACCCATCCGTGGTCATCGCAGTAGAAGATATTAAGGCATCCATGAAAGATGTTGTAAACGCGGGCGGGAATGTAATTGGCGAACCTGTTGAGATCCCAGGTGTTGGAATATTCGTCTCATTTACAGACACAGAGAATAACAGGGTTAGCATGATTCAGCCACTCATGGGTTAAAAGATGGAAACTTACATCTTAGAAAATGACATAAAGGTCTTTTGCGTAACGGCAAAATCTTTCCCCAACGGGATCATGGAGGCGTTCAAAAAATTACATGCTTCTGTTAACGGAGCTGATAGGGGGCGTCAGTTTGGTCTTTCACGCCCAAACCCCAATGGCCAAATCATTTACAAGGCTGCCCTGGAAGAGATCAACGAAGGGGATGCAGAAAGATTTGGGTGCGAGCCTTTTGTTATTCAAAAGGGTAGCTACATCTTTCTGGAACGGTTAAACTTTATGAAAGATTTACAAAGCATCGGAAAAGCTTTTCAGGAACTCATTTCACAGCCCGGAATTGATCCAAATGGTTATTGTTTGGAATGGTATCTGAACGAAAAAGATGTTCGCTGTATGGTTAGGCTTGATGATAACAAAAAGTAGTAGATTTCGTAAAATGGTTGAGGTTTTCAAAACAAATGTTGAGCAAATCGAGCAGTCACAATGGCTTATTAATCAAATAATTTGTCATATTCCAAATGGGATGGTCAATTTTGATCTTGAAGATTGTGATAAAATATTGAGAGTGGAAGCCGAAAGTATTTCTAATCGGACCATCATTGATCTATTGAACAAAAATGGTTTTCATGCGGAAGTTTTGATCTAAAGTGGAAAAATGATTTCAATAATCCGATTTATAATTACAAAAAATGAAGAAAAGCATTATAAAAAGTATTGGAGCAATTTTTGCAGGAATGATCGCAGGGGCTGTTTTGTCGGTTGTAACAGATCTTGTATTAGAAAAAGCTGGAATTTTTCCACCACCAAAACCTGGACTCTTCGCTTGGTGGATGTTATTGCTTGCGCTTATATATCGTGGCATCTATACAATAGCATCCGGTTATATTACTGCCGTTTTGGCACCGAACAAACCAATACTACACGCAATCATACTTGGAATAATCGGGTTTGTGGTAACAATTCTTGGCTCTGTTGCTAATTGGGACAAATCGGCTGCCTGGTATCCGCTTGCACTAATTCTGATAACATTGCCCTGTACATGGTTAGGTGGCTTTTTAGCTGAAAATTAAAAAGAGGCAACGATGCGATTTAAACAAAATAATCCAAAAACTATTTTAAAATGAGGAAATTGGTTTCATTTATGCACATCTCGCTGGATGGTTTTACCACCGATTCAAACGGGACAATGAACTGGATTAAAGTTGATGAGGAGATGTTTGAATATGCCGGAAAACGGACAAACGCGTCTGATACAGCACTCTATGGCCGGAATACCTATCAATTGATGGAAGATTACTGGCCAACTGCAGCCGACCAGCCAAATCCCACCAAACATGACATCGAACATTCAATGTGGTACAAAAATGTTAACAAGGTTGTTGTATCAACGACAATAAAAAATGCCGGATCTGCGAATACAGTGATTATCAGAAAAGATCTACCCGGAGAAATCAGAAAGATGAAACAGGGAATTGGAAATGAGATAATCATGTTTGGCAGTCCTTCATTAGCCCATTCCCTGATGGAGGAAAATTTAATTGACGACTACTGGCTGTTTGTCAATCCGATTTTGGTTGGACAAGGCATCCCGTTGTTTAAAAACATCAGGCAAATAACAGCGCTCGAACTTATTTCCAGCCAGGTTTTTGCTTCAGGAGTTGTTTGTCTTCATTACGAACTAAAATAAAAAAATTATGACCAACACTAATTCAAAATGTGTAGAAACACAGATGCTGATCAGAAAGCCTGTTTCACAGGTATTTGAGGCGTTTATCGATCCTGAGATTACAAAGAATTTTTGGTTTACTAAAGGAAGTGGCAAATTAGAAGTTGGCAAAACTATTATCTGGGAATGGGAAATGTATAACGTTTCAACCAAAGTTCTTGTGAAGGAAATAGTGAAAAACGAGAAAATATCAATTGAATGGAACGAACCATCCACAACTGTTGACTTTGAATTTTTGTCATTAATTGACAATACGACATATGTTAGAATAAAAAACTATGGGTTTGATAAAACAGGAGATGATCTTCTGGAAATAATCAAAGATTCAACAGGTGGTTTTACAACAGTCTTAGATGGTTTAAAAGCATTTTTAGAATACAATGTCAATTTGAATTTAATAGCCGACAAATATCCTAAAGGAGTTACTCAACATGGAAAATGAAAGATTGTAACCTTTCTAAACAAAACAATAATGAAAACAAAAACACAGGTAATACTGAAGGATGGACCGCATTGACAGCTTATATTTCAGTGTTAGCGGTCATTGTAACGGACGACACAAACTAGACACGGAAACCATAAAAGATACATTTAACAAAGGTATTAATTCACTTAATGACTAACCAAACTTTTGACGGACAACTTTTGACGAACAAAGAACAACGACACGCAACAGACAGAAAAGTAACAGAATATGAAACGGACAATCATTTATTTTGCTTTTACAATTTTCACATTGACTTCGTGCAACAACAAAACAGAAAATGCAAATAATAAAATGGCGACTACAACAAGCGACAGGTTTACTTTTAAAAATGGTTATTCCGAAGTGAATGGACTAAAAATGTATTATGAGATTTATGGACAAGGTAGGCCACTTGTACTTATTCATGGTGGAGGTTCGACAATAGAAACTTCATTTGGCCGAATTATTCCGATGCTTGCAAAAAACAGACAAATTATTGCAGTTGAATTACAGGCACATGGGCATACAAATGACCGAAAAACAGATTTGACGTTTGAGCAAGATGCAGACGATGTTGCACAACTTCTAAACAATCTTAAAATACCAAAAGCCGACTTTTTAGGTTTTAGCAATGGTGGACACACAACAATCGAAATTGCCCTTCGCCATCCTAAAATAGTAGATAAAATAATTTTGGCTTCAGCATTTTATAAGCGAAGTGCGGTTGTGCCTCAATTTTGGGAAGGCTTTGACCATGTTAAGTTGGACGATATACCACAAGTATTAAGAGATGGGCAGTTAAGCGCAAACGGCAATGACACTGTCGCTTTGTTGAATTCATTCAACAAAGATGTTCAAAGGATGAAGGTCTTTAAAGGATGGACTGACGAACAAATGAAATCTATAAAGGTACCGACTTTAGTAATCAATGGAAACAAAGATGTTGGAAGTATGGAGCATGCTGTCGAGATGAGTCGCATTATACCTGACTGTGAGTTAGTAATCTTTCCAGGTGGTCATGGGACTTATTTGGGAGCAATCGAGTCGCTTGACAATGGGAAGTGGATAAAATTTAACGCAACCGAATTAATAGAAGAATTTGTGAACAAGTAAATGGAAGAAAACACAATGAGAAAAGTAAAATTATCAATGCAAATGACCATAAACGGATATGTTGCCGGACCAAATGGAGAAAATGACTGGATGACCTGGAATCCTGATGACGAATTTATGGATTTTATCAATTCTCATTTTAATTCCTCAGATACCATTTTACTTGGCAGAAAAATGGCAGATGCCGGCTTTATAAAGTATTGGGAGGATGCACTGGAAAAGAATCCTGATACCCCATTTGCAAAACAAATAGTTGAAACTCCAAAAGTTATTTTTACCAAAACACTTGACAAATCAACCTGGAACAACACCACTTTGGCAAAAGGCAATCTCGCAGAGGAGATTGCCAGCTTAAAAAAACAAAACGGTAAAGACATTATTGTTTTTGGCGGTGCAGGTTTTGTTTCATCATTAATAAAAGAAGGGCTTATTGATGAGTATTATCTAATTATAAATCCAACTGCTATGGGTAATGGGATGACTATTTTTAATTCACTCGACAGAATACAGAAATTTACACCCATACAAGCAAAACTTTATCCAGGCGGCAAAACTGTTTTGAGTTACATGCCAAAAAATGATTGACAGAACCGTTCAACAAGTGACAACAAAGGAAAAGAAAGCAATACTGAGAACAGGGGATTTAATGTGGTAAGCAGCTATGACACTCCAATTGCTAAAATTGTTTTTTTTGACACAAGGGAAGAGATTGGCTTGTTTACAGAAATAATGGGCATTACAAAAGAAGGCGAAAAAGCTGTTCAAGAAATGAAGAAATTATAGACTCTTTAAACAATGAGCTATCTGTTTACAAAGGAGCAAATGGCTCAGTTCAGTTTCCAATCAATGAGCCAATGCCGCTTGGCTTAATTCCTCTAATTGTAAAATTTAGAGTTAAGGAAAACGTGCAAAAGGCAAAAACAGAAGAATAGTTTTAATCATTAATTTCAATAATTATGACAACTAAAGTACAAGCAATTCCAAAAGGCTTCCACACTTTGACTCCTTATATCAACGTTAAAGGTGCAGTGGAAGCGATTGAGTTTTACAAAAAATCCTTTGGTGCAAAAGAAGTTGAACGAATGTTAATGCCGGATGGAAGTATTGGACATGCCGCAATTGAAATAGGCGACTCAAAGATTATGCTTGCGGAAGAGAATGCCCTATGGGGTAATTTAAGCCCGCAAACAATAGGAGGATCACCGGTCAGTTTTTGTTTGTATGTTGAGGATGTAGATGCCGTTTTTTCCAGGGCCCTTCAGTATGGAGCTACTGTATTGGGAGGGATGGAAGTGAAGGATCAATTTTATGGCGACCGTACTGGAAGTCTGACCGATCCTTTCGGACACAAATGGACCATCATGACGCACATTGAGGATGTTTCGCCGGAAGAAATGCAAAAACGCATGGATGCGATGTTTGCAGGAGACAAAGATTTATGAGAAGAGTGAGGATGATTTAATGCCTCATTTTTCTTTAAAGTACGACATTAATTTCTTTTTATTACTTATAAACCAACATACAATGAAAAAAGACAAAATCATTTTTTGGATTACCACATCCATAATCTTCCTGTTCGAAGGTGTAATGCCAGCATTGACATCGCAAACAGAAATGGCCAAAGAAGGTATCCGACATTTAGGCTATCCTGAATATTTTGGCGTCATGTTCATGGTTTTTAAAGTGTTGGGTGCACTTGCCTTGATTCTTCCGCAAATTCCTGTCCGCATAAAAGAATGGGCATATGCAGGTTTTGCCATTGATTTTATTTCAGCATTTGTAAGTCTTTGGGCCGTTGACGGGTTAAAGCCAATGACTTTTTTCCCAATTGTTTTTATAGGGATCCTGGTTTTGTCATATGTGTATTATCATAAGATTAATAAACAAGAAAATTACAACAATTAATTATAAACCATTAAGTTATGTCATTCAAAGGTGAATTAAATACCATAGATTACACCCTTGGTGCCACAACACGAAACTCGAAAGTTATCAAGGCTTCGCAGGAGAGATGATTATGGAAGTCAAATTTTAGGCGGTAGGAACCGGAACAAGAGTTACCTTTTTGTTTAAGAATATCCCATCAGGCATACAACGCAAGGACAATGTAACCGGAACTCGATCGACACTCAAGAAACTGGCACGCTTTGTGGAGGAAACCAAACGGAAATAGGATTTGGTAAAACATCATATTGTTTTTAGGTGTTAATGCCTTATTATTCTTCATGCCTGGATCGCTTTTATTATTAGAAGGCTCCTTGGGAATAGTTTCGATTTATGTGTTAAAAACCGTTATTCTATAAGGTTTTTCAGATAGTTTTATCAACTATTTCATGAAATTATATTTTATCGTTTTTTAGATAAAGTGTTGCTCGATTTCCCGAGTTAGAGACTCCGCAGGAGTCTTCCGTGAATAACCTCCAGTGCAACTGAGTGACGAGTGGGATAAAAATCTTCATGAACCCCATTAGGGTTTCCCAACATCAAGGTGTTGCACAGTTTATCTTGATATTGTTGGGTAACTCCTACAGAGTTTATTTTCATGAGTGCCTTTCTTTTTCTCCGGTTAAAACCGGAGGTTATTCACAGGCAACTCCTATAGAGTTTTATTAATTAAACGATATTGAATTACATTTATTCAATTGTCTCTTTTGCGATGGCATCAATTTTCGAAGTCTGTAAATCTTATTTTCATTAGCAATCTTAGTAGCAATCGATGCCCCATTTGACCTAAATCTTATTATCTTATTTTGTTAATTTTCTGCTGCGTTTAAATCATTGTAAATGAATCATTTGAATAAGATAATAAGATTTAGGTGAATCATCGGTTCTTTCTACTAAGATTTCTTGAGAGAATAAGATTTTACAAATCCTGATTAAGCCAAAAACTTTAGCTTTCAATCTGATTAATCATTTAATCCTCTGTAGGATAATGAAGCAAATTAAAACAGATAATTAATCCAAATATATTTTTTCAAAGTAGCGCAAGGCGCAATCCTGCAAGACCTTGTGCTTGCGTTCTTCCGGGATAACAGGGGCTAGTGCTTTTTGGGTAAAGATGGGCCATCCATCTGCATCAATGCCGGTTTTTTGTGTCAGCCCCATCTCCTGGTAGAGCGTACAGCTGCCTAAATGGATAAGACTCATTTTTTCATCCTTCGTGAAGCGTTGAAATGTAAGCCCGCGTTCGCGGATGCCAATCAGAAAAAGTACCCCGTTCAGATCTATATCGATGTTGAATTGCTTGCCAAGATGGTCGCACAATTCTGTCCAGTTTGAAAATGTCATGATTACAAAATTTTTGTCAAAGTTAATGGAAAACTTATTACACAGAGTTTCACAGAGAATCCACAGAGTTACACGGAGAAAAAATAGATGGATAATCGTTATTATTTCAATTTATTTAATTCATGCTTCCTTACATAAAACTCTGTGCACCTCTGTGGATTCTCTGTGAAACTCTGTGTAATTTTTCTAAAACACGAATTTCGAGTACCGACTAGACGCCAAAATGTGTAATTTTGCCTTAACTATCAATTGATAGATTTATTACACACTGTTTTACAAGGAAGAATTGATCATAATGGAAAAAATTCAGATTGCAGGGATATTGAAATCAGGTCAGGTTGGCGCTGAAATAACCATCAAAGGATGGGTCCGTACGCGTCGCGGAAGTAAGAATGTTAATTTTATTGCCCTGAACGACGGGTCCACCATCAACAACCTCCAGGTGGTTGCCGAAGTTGAAACTTTTGGGGAAGAGTTTTTCAAAAATATCAATACCGGAGCGGCAATTGGAGTTACCGGCACACTGGTTGCCTCGGCCGGTTCCGGGCAATCCGTTGAACTGAAAGCCGAAAAAATTGAGCTTATCGGTCTGTCCGACCCCGACAAATATCCTATCCAACCGAAAAGGCACAGCCTCGAATTTTTACGCGAAGTCGCCCATCTTCGTCCGCGAACAGCCACTTTCAGCGCGGTCTTCCGGATACGGCATGCGATGATTTTTGCCATTCACTCCTTTTTCAACGATAGGGGGTTCTTCAATATTCATACCCCCATCATCACCAGTTCTGATGCCGAAGGCGCAGGTGAGATGTTTAGGGTCAGTACGCTTCCGGCCATCAATCCTCCTTTGAATGAGGAAGGGGCTGTCGATTACAGTCAGGACTTCTTTGGAAAAGCGGCAAACCTGACTGTCTCCGGACAGTTGGAAGGGGAACTTTTTGCCATGGCGCTTTCGAAAATCTATACCTTCGGACCTACTTTCCGTGCCGAAAATTCAAATACCTCCCGTCACCTGGCCGAGTTCTGGATGATCGAACCAGAGGTTGCCTTCTTCGACCTGAACGACAACATGGACCTGGCCGAAGAGTTTTTGAAATACCTGATCAACTATGCCCTGGAACATTGCATGGACGACCTGCTCTTTCTCAGCAACCGTCTGACGGAAGAGGAGAAGGTCAAACCGGCCGACCAGCGGTCGATGGAGCTGATCGAAAAGCTGCGGTTTGTGGCCGATAATGATTTCATCAGGCTTACCTATACCGAGGCGATTGAAATTCTACGGAACTCGAAACCAAATAAAAAGGGACAATTCCAATACCCTGTCGGTGGATATGGCACGGATCTCCAGAGTGAGCACGAGCGATACCTTGTTGAGAAGGAGTTTAAAAAGCCGGTCATTCTTACCAACTATCCGAAAGAGATCAAGGCTTTTTATATGCGGCTCGACGACAACGGTCAGACGGTGTCAGCCATGGATGTCCTCTTCCCGCAGATCGGTGAGATCATCGGTGGATCACAGCGTGAAGAGCGGCTCGAAGTGCTCGAACAGCGTATG
Source organism: Prolixibacteraceae bacterium (assembly GCA_023228025.1). Taxonomy (GTDB): domain Bacteria; phylum Bacteroidota; class Bacteroidia; order Bacteroidales; family Prolixibacteraceae; genus CAINVV01. Next base: position 21,605 of record JALOCD010000014.1, read on the forward strand.
GACGAAATGAACATACCCAAAGAGGATATGGAGTGGTACCTCGATACCAGGCGTTTTGGAGGGTGTCCGCATGCCGGTTTCGGACTTGGTTTCGAACGACTAATGTTGTTTGTAACGGGGATGGGAAACATCCGCGACGTCATTCCATTTGCCCGAACGCCTAAAAATTGTGAGTTTTAATTTGAATAAATGCAAAATCTCTCACTCCAGCAAAGGCTGCTTCAAAAGCTATCACCTCAGCAGATCCAGGTAATCAAGCTGTTGGAGTTGCCTATGCTTCAGTTGGAGCAACGCATTAAAAAGGAGTTGGAAGAGAATCCGGTGCTCGAGTTGGAAGAGGATGATTTTAGCGCTCCCGAAGAGGAAAATCCCAATGACCTGAAGACGAAGGAGGATAACGACAACGAGGAATTCTCTGTTGATGACTACATCAACGACGAAGATGAGCCCTCCTACCGATACGAAACCAACAACTATTCCAAGGATGAAAAGATAGCGGAGATACCCTATTCCGAATCCAACTCATTTCATGAATATCTTCAGGAGCAGATCGCCATGGTGATGTTAAACGAGGAGGATGCCATTCTCGCAGAGCAGATCATTGGGAACATTGACGAAGACGGATATTTGCGCCGCGAACTGGAAGCCATTGTCGATGATGTTGCCTTTGCCCGGAACATCTTGACAGATGAAAAGAAATTATCATCCATCCTGCATATTATTCATGAACTGGACCCTGCTGGGGTCGGGGCCAGGGATTTGAGGGAATGTTTGATGCTACAGCTTTCCAGGAAAGGGATGCACCGTGAGGAGGTCAGAATGGCTTACCGCATTCTGGAAGATACTTTTGAAGAGTTCACAAAAAAGCATTACGACAAAATTCAGCGCAAATTCAACATTGGGGAGGAAGGCCTTCGTGATGCAATTGATGAAATCCTCAAGCTCAATCCCAAGCCCGGCAACTCTTTCAGCAACAATCTCAACAAAGGCAACCAGACAATTATCCCCGATTTTATTCTGGAGATTGTGGATGACGAGATGATCCTGAGCTTAAACCAACGAAATGCTCCCGAGTTAACGATCAGCAACTATTATTCCAATATGCTGAAAAGTTTCCGTGACAATGGCCGGGGCTTGAGCAACGACCAGAAGGATGCCCTTCTTTTTGTCAAGCAGAAGATCGATTCGGCAAAATGGTTCATTGATGCGATCAGGCAGCGTCAGGAGACATTGATGATGGTGATGAACGCGATGCTTCAGTTTCAGCGGGAGTTTTTTGTGGAAGGCGATGAGACCAAGCTGAAGCCGATGATCCTAAAAGACATTGCCGATCTGACCGGACTTGATATCTCGACCATTTCGCGGGTTTCGAACAGCAAATACATTCAAACGCATTTTGGCATCTATTCATTGAAATATTTCTTCTCTGAGTCGATGCAGAAAGAGGATGGTGAAGAGGTCTCTACCCGCGAGATTAAATCGATCCTGAAGGAGTGTATCGGAAATGAAAACAAGCAAAAACCGGTTACCGACGATGAACTTGCTTCCATTTTAAAGGACAAGGGTTACAACATTGCCCGTCGTACGGTAGCCAAATACCGCGAACAACTGGATATTCCGGTAGCCCGGATGCGTAAGGAGCTTTAAGCAATCAAACGACAAATTTGTATCCTATCCCCTTGAGGGTGCGGATGTGGTCGTTCCCTATCTTTTCCCTCAGTTTTCTGATGTGCACATCGATGGTCCTGTCGCCAACGATGACGTTGTCGCCCCAAACTGATTTGTATATTTCGTCGCGCAAAAATACTTTGTCAGGCTTGGAAACCAACAACGAGAGCAGTTCAAACTCCTTCCGTGGTAACATCATCTCCCTGTCGTCAATCTGAAGGGTAAATTTTTCCTTGTCGATGATCAGGTTCCCAATGTGCAGGACTTTATCCTGCTCAACATTTTCGGGAGTCGCTCCCCCACTTCTTTTCAGTAGCGCTTTCACCCTGCTGATCAGAACTTTAGGTCGGATTGGTTTGGTGATGTAGTCGTCAGCCCCGGCATCAAACCCGGCAATTTGAGAATAATCTTCCCCACGGGCAGTCAGGAAAGCGATCACAACATCCCTGAAACCAGGAAGTTTTCGTATTTCTTCGCAGGCGGCAATTCCATCCATCTCAGGCATCATCACATCCAGGATCACGAGATCAGGCTTCACCTTGGTAACCATCTGGATAGCCTCTTTCCCGTTTCTTCCGGTAAACACCTTAAAACCCTCCCGTTCGAGGTTGTAACTTACAAATTCAAGAATGTCTTCTTCATCATCCACCAGAAGAATACGTGGGATGTTCTCTTTTTCAGTCATGATCTATAATATTGAAAATTCGATAATGGATCCTCAAGGATAAATTTAGAACAAATTACCGATTAAGTAGCTGTTCCAAAATTTTTATTTCGCCGACTTCCCTTTTTCCAGTGCAAAGGTGAAGGTAGTACCGCCGTCCGGAACGCTTTTTACGTGGATCTTTTGTTTGTGTGCTTCGATGATGTGTTTGACAATGGAGAGTCCCAATCCTGTTCCTCCCTGCATCCTTGAGCGACTCTTGTCGACCCTGTAGAAGCGTTCGAAGATGCGTGGCAGATCCTTCTTTTCGATGCCAATCCCATCGTCGTTGACCTCAATCAGCAAGAGGTTGTTCATATCATAAAAACCCACCGTAACGTTTCCGTCCCTTCTCCCGTATTTGATGGCATTGCCTATCAGGTTACGCATCGCTTCGAAGATCCGTTTCTTGTCTGCTTTCACCAGAAATGGTTTGCCGGAAGTGAGGTTCAGGTTCATGGAAATGCCCCTTTCGGTGGCTTCCCGCAGCTCAAGCTCAAACACCTCTTCGACCAGTTTGCTGATATCGAAAATTTCAGGATTCAATTTGAGCTCGCCAGACTCCAGTTTGGTAATTGACTCAAGATCTTCCACAACGTTGATCATCCTGTCGATACTCTTTTCGGTCCGCTCGAGATAGAGCCTGTTGATTTCAGGATCCTCCAATCCACCATCCAAAAGGGTTAAAATGTAACCCTGGATATTGAAGATGGGGGTTTTTAGTTCGTGCGAGACATTTCCTACAAAGTCCTTGCGGTATTTTTCGAGGTCACGGAGGCGTTCAATTTCGGCCATCTTATCATCAGCCCAGATCTTAACATCGTGTTCCACCTCGGCGAGAATGTCTTTGTTCTTATCCTTTTTCTTCTTTTTATCTTTACCGGGAACGCCGCTGATAGTCTTATAGATAGGGGTAATCTTATCGTTTATCAGGTAGTTCAGGATGTAACTGGTAGTCAGAAAAGACAGCAAAAAGATAACCGGTATCAGAATCACCAGCAAATAAGGATATCCGTAATAATAGTTAATAGCGACAAGCAACGCCGTAAGAAGTGTTGTAACCAGAGAGGAAACAAGAGATAGATTACTAGGCGTATAGGATCTGAGAATTCGCATGTTGGATTATCACAGCCCGAGATATTTGAACAAGTAGTAGACAATTGCTGCAATAACCATCGAAACCGGAATTGTCAGGATCCAGGCATACAGCAAATTGATGGTAACACCCCATTTAACGGCAGTAACCCTCTTGGTCAGACCCGTACCCATGATGGCACCAGTAATGGTATGTGTCGTACTGACAGGGATGCCGAACGCATCGGTGCCAAAAAGCAGAATAGCACCCGCTGTTTCAGCTGTAACACCTTCGAAGGAGGTCAGTTTGGTAATCTTTGTACCCATTGTTTTAACAATTTTCCAGCCCCCCGATATGGTGCCTAAACTGATGGCAAAATAACAACCGATCACGACCCAGGTGGGAATTGAATGGATTTTTCCATCAACCATGGTGATGTGTGCCCAGTTGGGAATGGTTGCCGGATCTGCCCCATTAAAATAGACTATCAAAGTAGCGGCAATAATACCCATCACTTTTTGTGCATCGTTACCCCCGTGGCCTAAACTAAACAGGGCTGAAGATAATAGCTGAAATTTTCTGAAATATTTATCCAGTACATGCGGGTTGCCTTTTCGCAATAGATTTAGCAGTACTATGGATATAAAATAGGAGATCACCATTCCCAGAATCGGTGCCAGAAAAATGAAAGCTGCAATTTTTAAAATTACACTTGATTTCACAACAGCCCAGCCTGCATGGGCTATTGCGGCACCGGCAAAACCACCAACAAGCGTATGGGACGAACTTGACGGAATACCCAGGTACCAGGTCAAAAGGTTCCAGATAATTGCAGCAACAATACCTGCCAATATCACCTGCAAATTAATAGCGTTGGTATCGACCACTTTTGCAATTGAGTCAGCAATTTTCAGCTCAAAAATGGCATAAGCCAGAAAGTTAAAAAATGCAGCCCATAGGACGGCCTGGATTGGGGACAATACTTTGGTGGAGACAATGGTAGCAATGGAATTTGCAGCATCATGAAATCCATTGATGAAATCGAAAAGGAATGCCAGTACAATAATGACAACAAGAAGGGTAAAGCTCATTCTTTGTGTTTTTAATCGGTTATTTTAGATCAATCGATGATAAACGCCCGCCGGAGCTATCCCATCTTAACAACAAGGGAGGAGAAAATATTGCCAACATCATCGCATTTGTCGATGGCTTTTTCGAGGGTAGTCAAAATATCCCTCTTTTTGATCAAATCGATTGCATTGACCTCTTGTTCAAATAGTTTGGAGAGATATTCCTGGTAAATATCATCCACTTCGCTTTCGAATTCACTGATCTTCTCACAACAATGAACATGTTTCTTAAAGTCATTGACCGATCGGACACTGCGCAAAACCATCTGAATCTCTTTGTTGGCAGAATGAATACGGTCTGCAATCCAGACGAATTCGTCGGGAACAGTGTTTAGTTTGTAAAAGTGAATCCGTTTGGAAGCAGCATGGATATAATCGACTATGTCATCCATGTTGTTGATCAACTCATGGATGTCCTCCCTTTCAAAAGGTGTGATGAAGGTACCGTTGAGTTCATTGAGGAGATTTCTGGTGATATCGTCACCAATGTGTTCAACATCCTTGATCTGCTTCGTGTACTCGAGTCGTTGCGTAACGTCCCTTTCCCTCACAAGTTTGATTAATAACTCTGACGCAAGCACAAGATTATCGGCAGCATCGTTGAATAAGGGGAAGAATTTGGTGTCTTTCGGTACCAGAAAACTAAAGATTTTGTCGAGTTTCATTCAAAAGATATTAGATGGTTTTTTTCTGTTTGATTGCTAGCTGGAAAATTAAACATCAATTTCATAAATTATTAAACCACTTTTTGCAATGATCGCAATTCAATGATTCACGAAAATGCAAAAATATACATTTAATGGATAATCTGCCTATTTGATAAGTAATCCTTCCCAAGAGGTTGTTTCAAAAGTGATCGATGGCATAGATTATTTCCTATTCTTTTGAAAATGCGGCATCGAAAGCCAGCGAACTGGGCGAGAAGTCGATTCGTTTGACGAAGGCGCACGATTCAGCAGCCCCCATTTCACGGTCCATGCCGCTGTCCTCCCATTCTACGGAAAGCGGTCCGTTGTATTTGATGTCGTTGAGGGCACGGATAATATTTTCAAAGTTGATCTTGCCCCGTCCAACGCTTCTGAAATTCCAGTACCTGCGGCTGTCGCCAAAATCAAGATGTCCGCCAAAGACGCCGGAGGTACCGGGATGGTCGTTCCAGGAGACATCTTTCATGTGCACATGGAAGATCCGTTCAGCAAAAACATAGATGAATTTTGTGTAATCAACTCCCTGGTATCCAAAATGGCTGGGATCAAAATTGAATCCGAATGCGGGATGGTTTTTCACAGCAGCCAGAGCCTTGCGGGCAGTCTCAATATCGAAAGCGATCTCGGTAGGATGAACTTCAAGGGCATATTTTACGCCCATCTTTTGGTAAGCATCCAGAATTGGGGTCCAGCGCCGAGCAAAATCATCGTAACCTGCCTGGACCATCTCCTGCGAAACAGCCGGGAAAGAGTAGTTGAGGTGCCAGATGGAACTACCGGTAAATCCATTGACGACTTTAAGACCAAGCCGTTTGGCAACAGCTCCGGTTTCAATAACCAGCGCGGCTGCCCTTTGCCGGATCCCTTCAGGGTCACCGTTGCCCCATACTTCGTCCGAAAGCATTCCCCTGTGCCGGATATCTGCATTGTCGCAGACTGCTTGCCCAACCAGGTGGGTCGAAATGGCGAAGAGTTTCAGGTTGTATTTTTTGAGCAGCGCTAATTTGGTATCACAGTAGGCCTGATCAGCTTTTTCTACTTCAATGTGGTCGCCCCAACAGGCAAGTTCAAGACCATCATAGCCAAAGGCAGTCGCCTTTTTACATACCTCCTCCAAGGTAAGATCGGCCCACTGGCCGGTGAATAAAGTAACCGGACGTTTCATGTGTGATATCATTTAGATTTGTTTTGTTTAGTAGTGACTAAAGTGACTAGAGTGAACTAAAATGACTAAAGTTATGGACTCCAGTATTTTCAAGTCAGTGGCACAAGTACTCTAGGCACTCTAGTCACTTTAGTTCACTTTAGTCACTTAAAATTTAACCCATTTCGTTGCATCATCGTATCCCGCCTTTACCACAGCATCAATAAACATCATGCCGCGGATTCCATCTTCAACTCCAGGGAAATCAAGCCATTCCGGTTTAGGTTGCTGATTGTTCATTTTAGCCCTCAGAACGAGCGAGAAGTTGCGGTAGATGTTGGCAAAGGCCTCAAGATAACCTTCGGGATGGCCCCCGGGGGTGCGGGTATTGTGTTTGGCGATATCGCTCATGTATCCGTTTCCAACACGGACAATCTCGGTAGGCCTGTCGCTCCATTTAACCAGCAGCGTATTTGGTTCGTGCTGGAACCATTCCAGACCGCCCTTGTCGCCGTAAACCCTGAGTTTGATGGCATTTTCTTCGCCGGCGGCAATCTGGGTGGCCATCAGCACGCCCTTTGCCCCATTTTCAAATCGCAGCAGGGCAGCGCCATCATCATCCAGAAGCCTGCCCGGAACAAAAACATTCAGTTCGGCACACAGCCCGACAGTTTTCAAGCCTGTTACATATTCGGCCAGATGGTGCGCATGCGTTCCGATATCACCCATGGCGCCCGCTTTGCCTGATCTTTTCGGATCGGTACGCCAGGAGGCCTGGGCATTGCCTGCATCCTCCAGCTTGGTGGATAGCCAACCCTGAGGATATTCAACCAATACCTTTCTGATTTTACCGAAATCACCGCGCCGTACGCGTTCGCGGGCCTCTTTGACGGCAGGATAACCGGAATAGGTGTGCGTGAGCGCAAGAACCAGCCCGGTTTCAACCAGTTTGGCTTTCAATTTCAACGCCTCGTCAAGCGTAAAGGTGATGGGCTTGTCGACCACCACATGAAATCCATGGTCCAGCGCCATCATGGCTGGATCGAAATGGGCAAAATTGGGTGTAACGATGGTCACAAAATCCATCCGTTCCCCGGCAGGGAGCTGAGTCTCTTTTTCAAACATCTCCCGGTAGGTTCCGTAGATCCTGCTTTCCGACAAATAATAAGACAATCCCGAACTAAGCGAAATGGCAGGATCTATGCTAAAACATCCGCAAACCAACTCTATCTGGTTGTCCATCAAAGCGGCCAGACGGTGGATTGCCCCAATGAAGGCATCGCTGCCACCACCGACCATGCCCATACGTAATTTTCGATTCATTTTTTGGATTTGATTTAATAGTTTGGGAATAAAGTTAGGAAAAAAAGTATTTAAAGTGAACTAAACTGACGAAAGTGACTAAAGTTTGAGACACTTAAGATTGTTGATAAATTTTGGAAACCCACTTAGCAATTTTGCGTTTTGACATAAAATGGTTTTATACTTTTGGGGGATTTTCATTGTTCCCTGAAATTTGTGGATCAAAACCTGATTAACCTTTAAATGATCATAACACGCTTTCCTTCATGAAGAAAATCAAGCTCAAGCGAATCAAACTCATTGGGGCCATTTTGGTTGTCACATTTTGTATCTGGATGTTGGTCGGTATTGGGATCTGGATCAATGTCAAAATCACCAACTGGAGAAGGTTGAGCGAAATTGAGAGGATAAGTGAGGCCAGTTACCAAACTTTCAGCAAATTCATCGATGATATTGAAAGTCAAACCGATTGGAGTGTTGAGATTATCAGCGGATTAAGGTCCAGGGAAAGGCAGAAGGAGCTTTTAAAGGAAAATTCAAAAAATGCCTCTGTCGACAAAAGCCGTCACGTCTTGGGAAGGGCAATAGATATCAACCTCTACCAAAAAAATTGGCTCTGGAGAGTCTGGCTGAAAAAGTACAATTCCAAGAAGGACTGGAAAAATACCGGTGTCGTAAGGATTTCAGAGAAATATGGTTTACTGTGGGGTGGCAGCTACCACAATTACCATGATCCGGTACACTTTGAGATTAGGTGAAATCAAGGATAAAGGATAAAGGATAAAGTAAAAAGGATAAAGTAAGGAACGCTCTTATCAAGACACTACCAAACATATTTAAAGATCAATGATACAGATCTTTATCACGACATGAATGCCACTTTATCCTTTATCCTTTTTACTTTATCCTTTATCCTTTATCCTTTATCCTTTTTTCTCCTCCTTCGGTTTCCCGGGTACGGGAACAGTATAAGCCTTCAGATCGTATGCGCCCAGTTCCAGTTTTGCAGGCATCAGGCTTACCGTTGAGTTAAATACCTGATCGTAAGTAACCTCGTTGCCGGTATAAGCCGATTCGCGTCCCATGATGGCGGTCAGGCAAGAGATAGCTGTTTCAACTGCCTGATTGATTGGCTTGTTGGCACGGATGTGGTTGATAAAATCGACATGTTCGAGGGTATAAGGGTCAGTCTGTTTGTGTTCGGCCTTCTCCTTCTCGACATCGGTTTTCCAGATCACATTGCCTGCCAGATCTTTGATCTCCTGGTTATTACCGGCTCCAGCGCTTGTCCAGGATCCTTTGGTACCCTGAATGAATTCCGATACATTGTTTTTGCATCCGTCGATCTGACGGCACATGCTGTGCAGTCGAACTCCTCCTTCGTATTCGAAATCTATGCTGAACTCATCGTACTGGTCGCCTGTCAACCTTCTGTGGCGGGCGCCAAAGCCAACACATTTAACCGGTTTCTTACCAGTAAACCAGTTGAATACATCAATGTTGTGAACGTGTTGTTCGACGATATGGTCGCCCGAAAGCCATTTCCAGTTTACCCAGTCGCGTACCATCAACTCCATGTCGCTCCAACTGCTTTCACGGTTACGGTACCAAAGCATCGATTGATTCCAGTAAACAGTTCCGGAGACGATTTCGCCGATCATCCCTTTTTGAATCTGTTTGAAAGACTCGACATATTTTCTTTGGTGGTGGCGTTGGGTACCTGTGACAACAACCAATCCCTGCGATTCGGCTTTTTTGGCGGTGGTCATAATGGAGCGTGCGCCCGGACCGTCAACGCAGACCGGTTTTTCCATAAAGACATGTTTGCCGGCTTCAACGGCGGCTTCGAAATGGGTTGGTCTGAAGGTCGGGGGAGTGGCAATAATTACCAGGTCAATATCTGAAGCAAGAACTTTTTTGTAGTTGTCAAATCCTGTAAAACACTTATCGTCGGGAACTTCTACTTTGAATTTATCTCTTAGGGTCTTGCGGCACCCATCGATGCGGTCCTGAAAAAGATCGCCCAGTGCAACGATTTGGAGATTTGGTCCTGCACTCAGAAAATTAACGGCGGCCCCTGTTGCCCTTCCTCCACAGCCAATTAAGCCTGCACGAAGTGGCTTGCCATCGTTGGCATAATCTGTAAGTTCAGGTACATAGGCATTAGCGAGACTGGCCAATGGCACGAGAACTGGCGTTTTTTCACCTCCACTGCAGGAGGAAAGTATGGTACCGGCGCCCAAGGTACTGGCAGCCCCGACAACTGCGGCGCTCTTGAAAAAATCTCTTCTGTTAACCGAAATTTTACTCATAATGTTGGTCTGTTAATTTGTTGAAATGAAAACGGTATCAAATATATAATTAAGTTTTTGTTTAGAATGTTTGAAACGTTCAAAATGTTAGAAAGAGCGCCGGTCCCTGAGCCTGTCGAAGGGAAATGTTCGACCCCTCGACTTCGTTCAGGGACCGGGTGATTGTGTTATCTATGTTTTGACCCTTCGACTCTTCGACAAGCTCAGGGACCGAATATTCTTCCCAAAATTAATCCCCTTCGACAGGCTCAGGGAGCATCAATCTTTCATCCTCCCGTCGTCCTAGTCGTCCCCTTCATCCTAGTCTTCTAGTCCCCCTGTCTCTCCGGCTCTAAGTCTCTCTATGCTACTTCAAGCCGTCCGCTTCGCAAACGACCCTAAATCCGATTCCCTTGATATCGGAATACCACCAGATACTCTTGGGTTGCTGGGGATCGGTCTTTAGCCAGTTGGCAGTTTGGGTAAACTCCCTGGCTGCAGAACGCAATGCCCCGGCTTCGGAGTTGTAATTTCCGCCCCTAACAACATGCTCTTCGCCCGTTTCAGGCCCTTTGGGATCGGTTACGACATTCCCTGTAGGCTTGTAAGCATCTGCGCTGTACCAGTCGGAACAGTATTCCGCAACGTTACCGGCCATATTTTTCAAACCGTATGGGTTTGGCTTGACGAAAGTTGGTTCTTGTGTCTTCGAAGATGAATTGAGCTGATAGACCACATAACTGTTGATGCCGGTGGTATCCACCCCAAACAGCTTGTTTCGCAATCCCTTGTTGACAAATCTTTTGGGATCGCCTTTGAAGAAGTAGGGTGTTTCGCTCCCACCCCTACAGGCGTATTCCCATTCAGCTTCGGTTGGAAGACGGTATTTCTTTCCTGTTACTTTCGAAAGCCACTGGCAATAGGTCTGAGCGCCATAATGGGTCATGGTGATGGCCGGACGCGCACCGCTGCCCCACCCCTGATCCGGAATTCCAAATGGTGGAGTCGGACCGCTGATGGCATCGGGATGATTGGCATTTTTTGCCATAACCGTAACCGGATCGAGGCGGCCTTCCGACATGGTAGAGGCGTAAAACGCCCAGTATTCGTCCCAGGTAACCTCAACTTCACCCATAAAAAAAGGAGAAACGGTTACTGTGCGCACAGGCCCTTCATCTTTGTTTCTCAATGGTTCTGACTCGGCACTACCCATTTTAAAAGTTCCGCCTTTGATCGGGATCATGTTGAAAGAGATGGCGGTATTCGGAATTTGTTCTGTAAATTTTGAAAAGGAGGTAATTGTAGCCGGCGCAGTGAAAACCTCTTTGGCACTGGCTGCAACAGGCACTCCCTGCATCTTTTGGTGTTTGTAATTTGGATTGTAATGACCAACCCCCAGGTGACAGTTGATGCACTGCAGGTTAAGTTTTTCTGCATTGTTCTCATAATAAAGGTGTGCGGTACCGCCATCCGTGGAGAGTCCTTTGGAGAAAAGGGTTTGGTGACATTTGATACACGATTCGTTGTAGACGATCTTAACGGCATGTTCCAGTTCGCCTTTCGACTGCCATTTGAAAGAGGCGCTGTCTTTGAAATAATACCCATAAAGGTCACTTAATCCGGTTTTTGCCTTCACAGCCAGATACTTAAAACTCCCTTTCGGGGGAAGGTGGCACTCCACACAGTGGATTTTAACACCACTTTTGTTGTAAAAATGCGATGATTTTTTCCAGGCATCGTCCGCTTGAGGGTGAATGTGACAGGAGGTGCAATAGGTATCGGTACTCGAGTAGCTTATAGCCTTTTCACCTCCCCAGATCAGGAATATACCAATGACCATTCCTGCCAAAAATATCAGTCCAATGAACTTTTTAGTCCTTTTTTTAGTCATGCTAGATGGTTGTGATGTTGAAAATTCGGATTTTGCCGAAAAAAAGCACTCAAAATTAAGAAATAAATGAAGCAAAAATAGATGGAAGTTGGCTATTTAGAACCATTATTGAATGAATGAAGTCATGGTTTATAAGCGATCAGTGTAAGTTGCGGAGGTATTTGAAAACCGTCGATCTTAAGTTTCTCCTTGAGGGCCCAACTTCTGGATTCAAAGCTGTTTTTTTGTGGCAATTCGCTGGCCAGCTCAACCATCTCATCAATCCTGTGGGTAAATTGCCAGATCTTCTCTTTGGAGTTCAGCATTTCCGGTTCATTGTCCGAGACAAAGATCTTCTCCGGTTCGACATGTGCCTCCTGAAGAATATCCAAAATTTCTGCCCTGGTATAAATAGTTCTATGGAAACCTCCTTTGCCCCTTTCAATATCGGCTTTGAGGGTTTGATATTCGAGATGGGCTTCCTGAGCTGGATTCAATCCGTCGCAAATTGTCTCATTAATCAGTATCCGTCCTCCGGATACCAGGACCCGCATCATGGCCTGTAGTGCCTTAACAGGTAGCTCGATGCGTTGAAGGGCATTGGAGATCGTCACAAAATCGAAATAATTCTCTTCGAAGGGAAGTTTGCGAACGGTGCCCAGAACCAGGTCAACTTTGTATGGAAACAGCTTGTTCCTGGCGATGGCCAGGCTCTCCTTGTTGGGTTCCAGTCCGGTAGCAGAGTCAAAGGAAGCAACTGAGTCCAAAAAGAACCGCAGGAAATCACCCTCCCCGGTAGCCACATCCAACAAATGGCCAACGCAGGCATTCTCCAGATAGGATCGCAGGTCGGGGAGCTGGTACATGAAAGTGAGGGGTTAAGGCTTCCGGTTATCTTACCGCAAAACTGGTGGTACCGATGTTGTTTCCATCGGCAAAGATGTCGACGGTATACTGACCGGCAATCAATGCCGCCTGACCGGTATTGTCCCAGTAAATGCTGACAGGGAGATCAATCCCTTCGTATTCGACTTCACGAACAGCCGAATAGGGGATCTTTAATCCTTCAAATTTAAAGAGGTCCTGCTCTGATTTGGTAAGCAGAAGTTGGTCCGGTCGTTGGATGCGGACATATATATTCTTGGCGCCTCTTTTGGCTGTTAGGTTCTTACTTAGCGTGAAGTCGACTTTGATGCTCTCTATTTTGGAGGCCTTGCTCTGTTCCTTTCCTTTTTTGTTTATCCCGGCAGCTTTCAGGTTGACAGCTTCCAGTGTAGCCGCCAGGGTTACCGTTTGTTCAAGTTTTTTCTTCTCCTGCTCGAGGTTCTGATTTTGCGTTTTAACCTCTGTAACCTCCTGTTTCACATTGCTGTTTTCGGCCATCAACCGCTGATTCTTCTGGTTGAGGCTATCGATCTGGATCACGTAATCGCGCATAATTTTGCGTAGCGTGGTCATCTCCTCACGGTATTTCGAGATTTGCCTGAAGTTGGTACTCTTCACCTGTTCGATCTCGGCAAGCAGATCTTTTACCTTCGACTGGGCACTTTCAAACTGAATGTTAAGATTGGTATTGTTGCGTTTCAGCGAATCATACCCCAAAACCATACCGTTCAACTCGGTTTCGATGGCTGCTTTTTCCTGCTTCAACTGGGCCGTAACTTCGGCATGCTCGCTGCGTTGCCATAAAAGCATCACGACCACAATGATCAATAAAACGGCCAAAATAATGACCAGGGCATTTTTCCTGGGATCGGAGGGAATTTGGGCTTTTTCCTGGTTAATCATATTCAGTTCTATTGTTGATTTGAGTTACAAAACTAAAAATATTTTACCCCCTTTCAAAAAGATTAATGTGGGGAGGTATCTATTGTAACATGAAATGACAGAAAGCGTAAATATAAGTGAACTAGAGTGAACTAAAGTGACTAGAGTGACTTCTTATGAACCTGAAAGATATTCGTACAAATTATTCACGGGAGACGCTTAGTGAAAAATCACTACGTGAGCCCTTTCCCCTTTTTGAGCAGTGGATGGAGGAGGCCTTCGAAAGCAAGGTTAATGAACCGACTGCCATGATGTTAAGTACTGTTTCGGAGGCGCAAAAACCCTCCTCCAGGATCGTCCTGCTGAAACTTTTTACCAGGATGGGATTTCATTTTTTTACCAACTACAACAGTCGAAAAGGGAAGGAGATTGAGGCAAACAGTCATGTCGCCCTGCTGTTTTTCTGGCCTGAACTGGAGCGGGAAGTCCGGATTGAAGGAGTGGCCTGTTACTCCTCACCGGAGATATCTGACCAATATTTCAGCGAGCGGCCTTACGAAAGTCAGATTAGTGCGATTGTATCACAACAGAGTCAGCCGATCGAGAACCGCGAAGTATTGGAAGAACTCTGGAAAAACAAAGAGCTCTCCTCAAAAGGGACCAAACTTGAACGACCGGCTGAATGGGGTGGATACTTCGTGCAGCCCGAAAAGATCGAATTCTGGCAGGGTCGTCCCAACCGCCTGCACGACCGGATTTTATTCGTCAGAAGTGAAGAAGGATGGGTGGTTTCGCGGCTAGCGCCGTGAATTCAATTAAAAATTACAAATTAAAGATGAAGGGAATTTGTCCGTCATTTTTAATTTGTAATCTGTAATTTTTAATTACTTATTGATTTACCCTTTCCTCGTATTTCTGTACGGCCTGAGCTCTTTGCTTTTGGCATTGAAGGCAAACGGGATTTTCTTCCTTCTGGGTTTTTTCTCGTGGAAAGCTCCCTTGAAGCCGGTATCCTCCAATTTCTTCTGGCGGTCCATCTCCCTGGCAATCTCCTGCATCTCGCTGCGGCTTGACTGGACCAGTTCAACCTTCTCCGGTATCGGAAGTTCTGTTATCTCCATCCTGATAAGCTTTTCGATGTTCGCCAGGTGAAACTCCTCATCCGGTTTCAGAAATGAGATAGCTACTCCATCGTGGTTGGCCCTGGCCGTCCGTCCGATGCGGTGTACGTAATCCTCGTAATTGGTTGGCAGGTCAAAATTGATTACATGGCTGATCATCGAAACATCGATGCCCCTCGCGGAAACATCGGTCGAAATCAGTACGCGAACATTTCCCTCCTTGAAAGACTGAATGGCATTGATCCGTGTATTCTGGGCCTTGTTCGAGTGCAGTACCCTGACCTCCCCCTCCGTCTTACGGTCCAGAACCTTGAATACGAGCTCCGCATTCTCCTTTGTGGCGCAGAAAATGATCACCCTTTTGTAGGTTTCGGTATCTGTCAGCAGGAAGTTGATAAGGTTCAGCTTGCTCCTGAAATTAGGCAGCCGGTAGAAATATTGTTCGACCTTATCCACGGTGGTGGCAGACGGTGCAACTTCTACCCTGGCGGGGAAGGTGAGGAATTCGTTGCTGATCAGTTCAACTTTATCGGAGAAAGTAGCCGAAAAGAGGAGGTTCTGTCTTTTGGGTGGAATCACCTCGAAAAGCTGGTTCAGTTGGGGCATAAAACCCATGTCGAGCATGCGGTCTGCCTCATCGATCACGAGCGTTTTGATTTTCTTTAACCTGAGCGCGCCCACCGTGTAGAGGTCCCACAACCTACCGGGAGTCGCCACGACAATGTCGACACCGGGCGTTACCAGCTCGGCATGCTTGGTCCAGCCAATGCCGCCAAAAACTGCGGCCGATCGGATGTTGGTATATTGCGTAAGTTCTTCGATGTCTTCCCCAACCTGGATGGCGAGTTCGCGTGTTGGGACAAGGATCAGGGCCCGGGGATCTTCCCCTTCTGCCTTCACCAGTTTCATCAGGATGGGAATCAGGTAGGCTGCCGTCTTTCCGGTTCCCGTTTGGGCGATGCCCAGAATATCCTGGCCCGATTTTATAACGGGAATGGCCAGCTCCTGGACAGGTGTTGCCTCGTGAAAACCAATCTCGTCCAGCGCTTTCAAGATGGATTTGCCAATCCCGAATTTATCAAAAGTTGTACTCATATTTTGTCTGCATGAAAGGCTAACAGCTAATAGCTATTTACAATTAGCTGTTAGTTTGCAAAGTAACGACATTTTAAGCAACTGTTTCAAATTATTTTGCTCGACACTAAATGGTATTTTCTTTGCGAAACCTTATTTCTTTCAGGTAACCTTAGTAGAAACAGATTGAAAAGAGATAATCCCAACCTTATTACCTTATTTAGAGAATGCTATTCTCCTAATTTGTGTATTCCGCCCGATCCCAAAATGCAGGTTCCTGGCAGTATCTGTTCGCGGGCGTGCATCCCAAAACATTCCTTTTTCTCTACTAAGGTTACTTGATAAAATAAGGTTTTCATACCCGAGGATTTTACTGTGATTTAATATTAACAACTTTGTAGATTTTATCTAACAGATTATTTAACTAGTTGTTGATCTGGTACTAGACCAACTTGAACACCTTTCCGGGCAGACACTTCACAATACCCGAAAATTCGAGGGCCAGCAACATCGGCGAGACCCTGTTCATGGGCAATCCTGTGGCCTGGCAGATCAGATCGATGGCTGTTTCTCCCGCCTCCTGAAGCAGTTCCACCACCCTTTGTTCATCCGGCAATAAATCGGTGAAAAGACGTGGCTGGTAGCCATCCGCGGCAGGAGAGCCGGGTTGCCAGTTCATGCAGTATTCCAGATCGCCGATGTTCTCGATGAGTCCGGCACGGTTGCTTTTGATCAGGAAATGAGTTCCCTCGGTATAGGTTTCGCCGATCCTGCCGGGAAAGGCAAAAAGATCGCGGTTATAGGAGATGGCCAGCTCGGCGGTAAGCAAGGCGCCACCTTTTTTGGCCGATTCCACAACAATGACGGCGTCGGCGAGTCCGGCAATGATGCGGTTTCGCCGGAGGAAATTCTTGCGGTCGATGACGGAGTTGCTCAGAAAATCGCTGACCATTCCGCCGTTTTTCTCACACATTTCCAGTGCAATTGCCCTGTGGAGCGAGGGGTAAACCGTTTCCAAACCATGGGCCAAAACGCAAACTGTTGGCAAATTGTTGTGCAGCGCTGCCCGGTGTGCCTGGATGTCGATTCCATAGGCCAGTCCGCTGACGATCTGAATATCATAACCTCGTTCGGCCACCGAGAAGATGAATTTATCAACAATCTCCCTTCCGTATTCGGTAGCATTTCTCGTGCCAACGATGCTGATGACTTTGGGGCAATTCAGATTGGGTTTTCCTTTTGAGAAGAGTAGGATGGGGGCATCCACACACGACCGCAACCGCTGGGGATAACTCTCGTCGAGGTAGAAATGGGCGTTGACAGCGTTCCTGGAAATAAATTCAACCTCTTTTTCGGCCCTTGTCAATACCTTGGATTGCAGGATATTCTTAGCCAATACGGTACCAACCCCGGGTATGGTGCGGAGAATTCTTTCCTTTTCACTGAAAACCTGTCCGGCGCTACCGCAGTAAGCGATCAACGATTTGGCGGTGACGCTGCCAATACCGGGAACCAATGAAATAGCAATTTTGTAAAGCAAACCTTCCGTTGAATGATCGATGTTGGACATAGATACAATTTACGGAAAATTGGGGTAAAAAGGGAATTTTTGTGACGGTTTTTTCGCCATGCATTAAAAAATGGGTTAGACTTCCCACTCATAATCAGGGGGTCGAGCGAGATTTAGCGGCCAGGCATTATGCGCTCCTTTGGCCTTTTTTTATCCAAATATTCCTTTAACTGCTCAAAACTCATATCGGCAGTTTCCTTACTTATCCTATCCCGCTGTTGACGCATATATTCAACTGCATCAAACTTTTTTTTAATCGTTGTCTTCATAATCTATCATCTCTTTAGGGGATCGTATCTCCAAAGTAGGATATCCAAGCTTCAGATTTACAGAATTATACCCATGGATTCTTTTTAAATTTACAATGTGCTTGAAATTCCAACTTATTAGAACATCAGCTCTGTTGATTGTCGCCAATGCGATATGGACACAATCATCATTGCTCGTTTTTCCAACAACTTTTCCGACAATATATTGGTTCGCCAGATCAAAAGATTCCTGCGTAATTTCAACGAAGTCGATTAATTCTACCGGTAATTTCTTAATAAAGGACTTTACTCTTTCCGGCGCATTGTCCAACTCGTTTTCAGTTAATTCAGAATAAATAATCCTAATCTTTTCATCAACGATCTTTTCGAACAAAAGTTTGGTGAAGGCCTGAAATTCATCATCATAGTACCCGCCAAAGACAGAAGTATCCAAGTAATACTTTAAAATCATTTCTCCTTCTATTTAAAACAAAGATATTCTATTTTAGGGTCAAGTCAAATTCTCGTTCGAAATTTGCCGCCCTTTATTTCAAACACTTACGGAGCCTGATCTGAAGGTGTTTTTTATTTCAAGCCAGAAACCCCCCAGGATTTCCAATAACACATGTTAACCTGTAAAAAAAAGATCCTGTAAACAAGCAAGAAGAACTGGCAAACCAGCGAGCTTATTAAATCCCGGCTGACGGGTTCACACGATGCTGTCCGGCGCTGCAGCAGTAGGCGATCAACGATTTGGCGGTGACGCTGCCGATACCGGGAACCAATGAAATAGCAATTTTGTAAAGTAACCCTTCCGTTGAATGATCGATGTTGAACATAGATACAATTTACGGAAAATTGGGGTAAAAAGGGAATTTTGGAGGGGATTTTTAATTATTTCACTTTGACAAACTCATTGATAATGCTCATTTCACCATTGGGACTGGTGCGGGTCGCCACCAGTGAATCTCCCTTTTGCTCACAAACATAATCCACATCGATTTGGTGTCCTTGGTATTCGATGGTAATGATCAATTTTTTCCCGGTGAGTTTCCATGTCCCTTCCTGGGTGCTGACATTTCCGTCACCGGCAGCATTGCCGCTCTGTTTGAACTTTCCATCCTGCATAAAATAGAAATCAAGGAAAAAGGTCCCTTTCCTGATCTCATCCGCCATTGAATTGGTCTCCCCTTTGTTCACATGTTTGATATTTGTCAGGTGCCACTGTCCAACCAGATTCATTTCCTGAGAATAGGAAACCAGGGAAGCTGCCAAAAAAAAGAAAATCAGGCTCAATGTTTTCATAATTTTTAGTTCAGGTAAATACTAATCGTTTGAAAGATATTGATTATCTAAGATAGATAATAATTTGGGCGATGTCAAGTATTTAGAGTTAAATATGTGTTTGGCTAAAGCCCGCTCTCTTCTATGCTTGTTATCCGTCAGCTGAAGCAGACGGCAATGAAACCATTCGGCTCCACTCAGGATTTATCAGCGTTGCACCCACCCCCTTCTCTCTAATCAGCGGTTGCGTATTCCGTCCGATACCGAAATGTCATCCTTAATGGGCATATGCGCGCGGACGGCGCTACCCTCTACATTCCCTAACCTCCGGTTAAAACCGGAGGCTATTTATTTGGTCGCCGATAACCGGCTGAAAATTGGGATCGCGGTCTTACCAACCCCTCGTCCTAGTCGTCCAAGTCCGCCATTCCCCTCTCCCCCTCATTTTCACATTTCCACAATTTCCAATTTTCACATTTCCAATCCCCCCATTTTCACTACATTTGTTCACATGATCGACCAGGCCACCGTCCAAAGAATACTCGACACCGCTGAGATTACAGAGGTTGTCGGTGAGTTTGTTACCCTCAAAAGAAGGGGAACCAACCTGCTTGGCCTCTGCCCGTTTCACAACGAGAAGACCCCCTCCTTCAATGTCTCACCTGCCAAAGGAATCTACAAATGTTTTGGATGCGGGAAGGGCGGATCGGCGGTTAATTTCATCATGGAGCACGAGCACCTCTCGTTTGTGGAGTCGCTGCGGTGGCTGGCAAAAAAATACCACATCGAGATCCAGGAGAAAGAGGAACGTCCCGAGGATATCCAGGAGCGCAACGACCACGAGAGCCAGATCATCGTCTCCGAGTTTGCACAGAAATATTTTGCTGAGCAGCTATGGGAGAACGAATATGGCAGGGCTGTGGGGCTCAGCTACTTCCATGAACGTGGTTTCAGGGATGAGATCATCAAAAAATTTGGATTGGGCTATTGTCCTGACGGGAAAGAACCCTTTACCAATGCGGCACTGAAAGAAGGATACAAAATGGAGTTCCTCGAAAAGACCGGGCTCACCATCAAGCGCGATGAGTGGGTTCGCGACCGGTTCGCGGGAAGGGTGATGTTCCCTGTCCACAGCATCTCCGGTAGGGTGATCGCTTTTGGCGGAAGAACCCTTTCGCAGGAGAAGAGCATCGCCAAGTACCTCAACTCCCCCGAGTCGGATATTTACCACAAGAGCCGTGTCGTTTACGGAATCTACCTGGCCAAACGGATGATCATCCAGGAAGACAAATGCTACCTGGTGGAGGGTTACACCGATGTCATCGCGATGCACCAGGCCGGGATTGAGAACGTGGTGGCCTCTTCGGGCACCTCGCTGACCGTCGATCAGATCAGGCTTATCAGGAGATTTACCAAAAATATTACGATCATTTACGACGGCGACCAGGCCGGAATCAAGGCTTCCTTGCGGGGAATTGACCTGGTGCTGGAAGAGGGTATCAATGTGAAAGTGCTGCCTTTGCCGGCGGGTGAAGACCCGGACTCCTTTTCCAAAGCGATGAGTTCTACGGAACTTACCAGGTACATCAAGGAGAATGAGACCGATTTCATCAAATTCAAGACCAAAATTCTACTCACCGGAATCGAGAACGACCCTTTGTCGAGGGCCAGGTTGATTACCGATATTGTCAGTTCCATATCGGTCATTCCGGAGGAGATTGTGCGGGTCGAATACCTCAAAGAGTGCAGCCGTCTGCTCGAAGTAAGAGAAGATGTACTTTACAACGAGATCAGGAAGCTGAAGCTGAAAAAGAATGAGGCCCAAAGCAACCGGGAATCTGTTCCTCCGGCAGAACAAAGGACTGTTCCAGAGCAACAGATAGCTATCGAAATTGCTGATGTAGAGAACCCTTTTGAACTGGAAGAAAAGGAAATACTGAGAGTGCTGCTCAAATGCGGACCGCTCAAAATATATGATTATGAGCATGAGGAGAGTGGTGAATGGATCTCCGAAACTGTTGCAAATTATGTTTTGTCGGAACTGGATATTGACAACATGGTCTCTGTGAATCCGGTAATCCGCGCCATTCTGGAGGAGTACCGCCTGCACATTAATGAGCCGGATTTTGACGCCACACGTTTTTTTACTGTTCACTCCGACCACAGAATCAGCCAGTTTGCTTCTGATATTATCTCGGAAAGACATCCGCTCAGTCCATTTTGGGAGCGCGGAGGAAGCCACATCGAAAAAGAGGAGGACCTGCTGCAGGTGGTGGTGCCAAAATTGGTGCGGGAGTACAAACTTCGGGTCGTCTCCGCCATGATGGGCCAAATTGAAAACCAGATGAAAATTGCCGATGCCGCCAAAGATTATGATCTGTCGATGGAGTTGCAGGCCTCACATCAAAAGTTAAAAAGCATTGATAAAATTCTCAGCAAACAACTGGATCGCACGGTCAACCCTAAAAAATAAACGTTGATGTTCAAGTCTTTATTTGTGTCCTTTGTGAAAACCTTTGAGTCCTTTGTGGTGAGATTTAAAAATTTTACCACAAAGGTCTCAAAGGTTTTCACAAAGGTCATACGAAGGGTTTTGTTCGCCAGATAATATTTTTAATCAATAAGTTATATAATTATTCACTCTATCTTAATAATACCCGAATGATTTTCCTTACAGGAGGCACTGGCATGTTAGGAGCGCACCTACTTCTCGATCTGACTAGGAGCGGAGCGAAAGTCCGTTCGTTAAAGCGGAAAAATTCGGATCTGGAGATGGTGGAGAAAATCTTTTCGTGGTATGCTGAAAATTCGAAAGAGCTCTTTCAGAAGATTGAATGGGTAGAGGGTGATTTGCTGGATCCTCTCTCCTTGAAAGATGCGATGAGAAATGCAGATTATGTGATACATGCCGCCGCCAAAGTCTCTTTTCTCCCCTCCGACAGCATGGTCATGATGCACGAAAATAGCGAGGGCACAGCCAATCTTATTGATACAGCCATTGCATTAAAAATCAAGCGTTTTTGCCATGTGAGTTCCATTGCTGCGCTAGGCGACCATGATGCTGAGTTGCCTGTGACCGAAGAGTTTTCGTGGAAGAATGACCGCCAGCGATCGGCCTATTCCGAAAGTAAATTTCAAGCGGAGATGGAGGTCTGGAGAGGAATTGAAGAGGGATTGGAGTGCGTCATTGTCAATCCATCGGTGATTTTGGGCCCGGGAAAATGGAGCACCGGTTCGCCGCGACTATTTCAGACTGTAGCGAATGGAATGAAATTTTATTCCAATGGCAGCACCGGCTTTGTGGATGTTAGGGATGTCGCCCACGCAATAATAGCCCTGCTTCAATCAGAGAATTGGAATACCATCAAAAACCGGCGTTACGTGCTTTCTGCCGAAAATCTTCCTTACCGAGAACTCTTTGACCGCATTGCCATGATCCTGAATAAACCAAAACCGGCTATCCGGGCCAACCGGATCCTTTTGAAACTTGGCTGGCGGGTATCCAAATTGGCATCCATATTTACAGGCAAAGAACCGGCCTTGACCAGGGATACCGCCAGAAGCGCCGGAAAGGTGTCCCTTTACGATGGTTCAAAAATTACCAGGACATTAGATTTTGCTTACACTCCGATCAATACTACGATTCAGGATATCGGAAAGATCTTCCTTGAAGATTATGAATGAGTCCACTCCAAAAAGTCCTATTCTGCCACAAAGACACCAAGACTCAAAGGTCTCACAAAGAATCATATTGCTGATATTTAAATCTTTGTGAAACCTTAGTGGTTTAGTGACTTAGTGGCCTTCTTGTTTGTTAGCTTTTCGGAGTGGACTCATGAATAAAAGTTGAGACAATAAAATATTACACAACTTGTCCCAATATTTCGGGAGAGTTCCACGGAGATTATGAAAAGTCTTTTTCTCCGTGTTACTCTGTGATCCCTCTGTGTAACTCTGTGTAATATTTTATAAATTACTTACTTAATGGAGGGAGGAAGTCAATTTGCAAAAAATCACGTCTCCATGTAGCGTTTCACCCATTCGTCTGCGTATTGGCTGCAAAACAAGTATAATCAAAAGAGGAATGAGACAATTGTTCAATATTGCAGTAGTTATGCTATTGCTCATGACTACCTCAACCTGTAACAAGGAGTCTGAAAAGGCGTCTGTACCTTTGGATAATGCGGCATTTGCGAGCCTTGGCTTTTTAAAGAGCATTCAGGCGTCCAATGACGCCAATCAACTCCGTTCGCCGGACTATTCCGCGTCATTCGAAATTTCCAAAGTTGACAGGAAGAATAACAACCTTACGATTACGGTGACCTATCCTATTGGTTGCGGCGATTCCAGATTTCAAATAATTTGGAATGGATTGGTGCTTGAGTCCTATCCTGAGGTGATCTTTTTATATTTAAGAAGAACAACAGCGTGCGGAACAACGGGGGATTCAACATCCAGGGTATTGTCAATCAATCTGAACGCTTGTCTGGGTGATACCGATTTGGCACAACGGGTCAAAATCATTTTGTGCAATACATCAAAAAAAGCGAACAGTGAAAATTCTGATATCCCTGTTTCAAGTAATTGAGTAATTTAAGGCTGTATTTTTTATCAATTAAAACGCATTTTGGAAAGTCGCAAGGAGGAGAACATCGAATTTATCATTCAGGGATGCATCAGGAAGAACAACAAATCTCAGGAGCTCCTGTATAAGAAATTCTTCGGATATGCCTTAAGTGTTGCGTTGATTTACAATCATCAACGCAGTGATGCGCTTGAGGTGGTGAACGATAGTTTTGTGAAAATATTCTCAAAAATTGGGAAATATGACACAACAAAACCGTTTCAGGGATGGTTACGCAAGATTGTGATCAATACCTCCATCGACAATTTAAGACGAAAAAACAAAGATCACCAGTTCGTTGAAGCAGATAAATTTCCAATCCGGGATGAAACACCCAACGTCTTAAGTCAACTTTCGGCAAAGGATATCATTGAAATTCTTAATCTTTTGCCACTATACCATAAGACTGTATTCTGCCTGTACGAAATTGAAGGATACAGTCATGATGAGATTGCTGAACAACTTGGTATTCCATCAAGTTCATCAAGAGTTTATTTAACCCGGGCAAAACAACAATTAAGGGAATTGTTCCCGGTTAATTATTTACAAGAATGAAGAAGAAAGATATATCCGAAAGGGAAATCTTTTCCCATATAAAACAATCCCTGGAGCGTTACGAAGAGGCTTATATCCCGGGTTCATGGGAGAATTTTTTGCACAAAGGAAAAACGCGCAAAAGAAGGCTCTTATATCGGATCGTTTCCGGTATCGCTGCCTGTTTGTTGGTTGGATATGTGGGTTCAAATCTTATAAATTTTGAAAACAGGGATCAATTGACGTCGACCGCAGAACAGACGACGGCTACCCTTCAGAATATTCCTGACGATCAAATAAAATCCGCAAAAGATACAAGGCCTTTAACGGCCACCACTGAGTCAGGTTCAAAACAGTTCAAGTCAGCCAAAAGTGAATCAAAAATCCAATCTATCCTGAAAGAAAAATTCGTTGCAAAAGTGGAAAATGGAACGACTGAACAAACTATTGTGTCCATTCCCACTGTTGATTCGACAAATAAAATTGCTGCAATAGCAACCAATATTGAGCGTCAACCCAATATCTCGAAAACCGATTCGATCATCCCTGGCAGTCCGGATTCTGCCAAAGGCAAATCAAACAAGGTGTTTCTGAATGCCCCACCTTCCAACAAGGACCAAAATCTTGCTTCCGTATCAAAAAAGAGGGTACGTTTTGGGCTCAACTTCTCGCCAGGGCTTAGCACCGCCCAGGCATCCAGTTCATTCAATTACACAGGGGGAATAAGCGCCGACATTCCTTTGTCTTCCAAATTCCAGCTTTCGACCGGATTGCAGGTCGAAAACCAGAGCATGGCCAGAAAATTTCAAAGTATTGCCTCCTCTTCAACCGCCCCTCAAAATGAGACCAGGACTAAGTTGATCAATCTTGATTTACCGGTAAATATTACCTGGAAATTTGCCTCGGAGAAATCGCATGCCTATTATGTCTCTGCGGGATTATCCTCTTTGGTCTATCTCAGGCAGGAAAATAAAAATACAACCTACTCCCAGACGCTTGTACCCGTCTCCTCCATTGTCGCAGGCAACGAAATAAAAACCTACAATGTGGTCGATAAGATATCCGTTTCACAGGATCAGGTTGCGCCACCTCAAACATTCGATTTTGCAGGGAGGATCAATATGATTGTGGGATTTGAAAAAAAGCTGTCCGACAAAATATTTATCCATTTTGAACCTTACGCAAAAATTCCGGTTTCAGGTCTTGCGCCGGGGGAACTGAACCATACGACAACCGGTATTAATTTCAAGATTTCATTCTGACCCAAAAGAGTAGGGCCTATCGTTAAAATTTAAAATATATGGTCACTATTTGAATAAAAAGTGTCGGCGCAGTGTAGCGTTTCACCTGTTCCGCTTCGTATTGATTCACAAACAAAAAACATTGAGCAATGAAGAATTATATTTTATCAGCTTTTTTGCTGACTATCCTGACAGGATGCATACAGGTAAATGAGTTTGGCTGGAATGAGCTTCATCCGCCGGTATTGGACCATTCACTGATCTTTCAGTCGGAATATACCAACCATGCCTGGGGATACAGCCACAATGGATGGATGATGGATGAAGGTGGCCTCGTAAAGCGGTTTACGAAAAGCGCCTCCTGGGTATTTCCAGATTCACTAGGTTTCATCTCCGAAGCAGACATGAAGAAAAACCTGAATGTCTGTGATTCCCTTCTGGAACATATATCTTCGAGCGAGCTTCTCCATTATAGCTACAAAGCGCTGACATGTGTTGACGGTCCAATGACAAATCCTAAAATGACCATGGCTGATGCCGGCGAACACATTTACGCTTTTTACCGTTACGAAGCAGATCGCAAAAGGTACAAACGGGTGATTCTCTCCATGACCGGAGACTGGTCGCAGGAAAATCTCGCACCGAATAGCAAAGAGGTGGTCGATTGGATGAAGGCTATAAAATAATGTGGAAATTGGGAAATTGGGAAAATGTGAAAATGATAGAATGTGACCGAATGTTCAGTTGAACAATTAATATAAATAGGTTAAAAGATTTGTAAATAATGAATTTAATGCTGCCAATTTTCACATTTTCACATTTCCCAATTTTCACATTATTTTAGTTTTCCTGCAACGGGTGAACCTGTTATTCCATCTATCTTTATGTAAAAAACAATTATCATCATGTATACAAAATATTTTCTGTTACTTTTTTTGGGTACCATCCTCACGGTAGGGTGTGCCAAGGATACAAACCCTTCGCCCGAAATAAAAAAAATAGCGATGAATGATAAATCGCTGAGATTGGTGCATGCCAGCAACTCATTTAGTTTTTCATTGCTAAACAAGAGCCTGGACGGCACCATTGAAAACAGGATGGTTTCGCCTCTGAGTGTTTCGATGGCGCTTTCAATGACGCTAAACGGAGCATCTGGAACTACCCTTACGGCTATTCAGAAAACCCTTGGCCTGGATGGATTGACAAGGGATGAGATCAATACCATCAACAGCGATTTGGCAACGGCATTGCAAAAATCCGATCCAGGTGTCGTCATGGATATTGCCAATTCAATCTGGATCAGGAAAGATTTTCCGGTACTGGATCCTTTCATAGCGGTCAATCAAACCTATTACAAGGCGCAGGTTTCGAAGCTGGACTTCAACACCGCCGCGCTTTCAACCATCAACAAATGGGTGAGCGACAAGACCAACGGCAAGATTCCAACCATTTTGTCAAGTATTTCGAGCAATGAAATCATGTTTCTGATCAATGCGATCTACTTCAACGGGAAATGGAAATATCAATTTGAAACCTCCAAGACTACCAGCGAGAAGTTTGCCTGTTCCGACCAAAAGACCGTATTTGTCCCAATGATGAAAATGGAAAGCACCTTTGGCTATTCGGTCCAACCCGGCTTCAAAGCGCTGAAGATGCCATATGGGGCGGATAAATTCCAAATGGTACTCTTGCTTCCGGAGGAGGGTGTCAGTCCGGATAAAATAGCGGCAGACCTAAACTCTGATAAATGGACGACTTTGAACACGGCCCTGCAAACGAAGACAAAGCTTCCGGTCTGGATCCCCAAATGGAAATTTTCGTGGGACATCACCCTGAACAGAATCCTTTCTTCTTTGGGTATGGATGTGGCTTTTGACCCAAACAAAGCCAATTTTTCTGGCATAAACGCTAATAACCAGCTATATATCACAAAGGTCATTCACAAGACCTATATCGATGTCTCGGAATCAGGTACTGAGGCCGCTGCCGTGACCTCCGTTGGTATTGGCTTAACGAGTATGCCGGTAGATCCTCCTGCCTTTTATGCTATCCGCCCCTTCCTCTTTTTTATAACTGAAGAGGATACCGGTGCCATTCTTTTTGCGGGGAAAGTTGAAAATCCACTTATATCCAATTAATTTATGAGAACCATACTCTTGATTTTGATGGTGTCAATTTCACTTTCCCTTTTTGGCCAGGGAAGGAAGCGTGATGTCGTTTACCTGAAAAATGGAAGTGTATTGCGCGGGACCATCGTATTGCAGGATCCTGGTAAGTTGATCAAATTAAGGACTTCCGACAACAGCTTGTGGGTTTTTAAGATTGATCAGATCGACAGTATCACCCGACCGCTGCCCATCAAAATTGCCCTTAAAACGGGTTATGTTAATCTTACGGAAATCGGGGTACTGGCCGGGAATTTTTCGAATGCAACGAGGGCGCCTTTTACACTGATTAACATCAGCAGTTGGAATTTTTCGAGTGGATTAGCCACAGGAATTGGAGTCGGGGTTGAATTTTCGAACGAGACTTATCTGCCCGTTATTGCCGATGTACGGTACTATTTACGGGATAAGCGGCCTTTGCCATTCGTCTCCTTTCAGGCCGGATATTCCATTCCGATGGGCGGATCCTATGCTCAGACGATGTATGCCATTAACGACATCCGGACGACTCCATTGATCTATCCCGGACCAATACCACCTCAATCAAATGATCCGATCAAAGCCAGAGGCGGATTCCTGTTCAATCCGGCAGTGGGAATTCAAACTCCTATCAACGATAACCTTGCCCTGACTTTTAGTGCCGGTTACCGATGGATGAGATACCATTATGCTCGCAGCGACAATTACCAGCTCGACATAGACTTCAACCGTTTGTCACTAAAGATAGGCTTGCTTTTTAAATAATAAAATCATGAGAAAGCACATTCAAAATATTATCGCATCCATTTTTATTCTTGGAATGGTTGTCGGTGGATGTAGGGACAAGTACACCGAAGAGTATCTTTCGTTGGAACCGGTTTATCTGAGCTACAAGGATTTCAGGGCATCGGTAAAAGTCATCAGTCAGCATGACCTGGTGAAACCGGGTAAAATCTACACGATTGGCAATTACATTTTCATCAACGAAATCATGAAAGGGGTCCATGTTTACAACAACCTCAATCCGGCTGCGCCCGCTTATGTTGGCTTCATCAACATTCCCGGCAATGTTGACCTTGCAGTGAAAAACAACATCATGTATGCCGACAGTTACCTTGACCTTGTTGCGATAGATATTACTGATCCCGCCAATGCTAAGGAGGTAGGCAGGGTAAAGGAGGTTTTCCCCTATTCATTGCCCGCTTACACCCAAACAGAATATCGTATTGGACAGGTTGACAATACAAAGGGTGTCGTTGTCGACTGGGAGGTCAAGACCGTCCGAAAGGAGATCGAGACCATCAATTACCCGATCTATCCCATGTTGTATGGGGCCAAGTCTGATATGGTGTCGGCCAACGTTCCGGGAAGTGCAGAATCATCTTCATCCGGCAGCGGCGGTTCGATGGCGCGGTTCGGGCTTACCGGAAATTCGCTGGTGGCAGTAGGAAACTATCTGTACTATAATTTTGACCTGACCGATCCTGGTAACCCTAAACTTGCAGCAAAATCTCAACTTAACTGGGGAATTGAAACCATGTTCCTAACCGGGAAGAACATGTTTTTAGGCACGACCAATGGCATGCTTGTCTATGATCTCAGCGATCCAAATAAGCCGGTCTACCTTTCTACTTTCTGGCATGCGACCGGATGCGATCCGGTGGTGGTGCAAAACAACCGTGCCTATGTGACCATCCGCGGGGGAAATATGTGCGGCAGTCTGATCAACAGGCTGGATGTGCTGGATGTCACAACCCTAACGAAACCAGTTCTTATTCGCTCCTACAACATGGACAATCCCTATGGGCTGGGTATTAACGATGATATTTTGTTCGTATGTGACGGTACCTCCGGATTAAAAATTTACAATGCCGCAGACCCATTGCAAATCACTGAACATTTGCTGGCAAGATTCCCGAATATCCAGGCTTACGACGTGATCCCTCTCAGCAAATCCCTGTTGATGATCGGCAGCGATGGCTTTTACCAGTATGATTATTCGGATCTCACGAACATTAAACAGATTAGCGTGATCAGGGCGAAGAAGTGACTACAGTGAACTAGAGTGAACTAAAGTGCCTAAAGTTTGGGGCTCCGGAAATTTAAAGAAAGGAGCGAAAAACTTTAGGCACTTTAGTTTATATCCGACATTTTTCTATCCTTTCCTGCAACCTTTTTCGATCTCCCTACATCTTAATGTTATAACCTATAAATTACCTAAATAATGAAGATTACGCTATTTGCATTGGCTTTGTTATTCACTTTCCCCCTATTTGGTCAGGGCAGGAAACGGGATGTTGTCTACCTGAAAAATGGGAGTATTTTGCGTGGGACCATCGTGTTGCAGGATCCTGGGAACCTAATCCAGTTAAGGACCACCGACTACAGTTTGTGGGTTTTTAAAGAGGATCAAATTGACAGCATCAAACGTATGCCTTCCCCAAGTATTGTACTCAAAACAGGCTACTTTAACCTGACCGAAATTGGCGTTTTGACCGGAAATCATACCAATAACAACAAGGTTCCCTTCACCTTGCTCAACGTCAGCGGCTGGAATTTCAAAAGTGGTTTTGCAGCCGGAGTTGGGGTAGGAGTCGATTTCTCCAACGAGACCCACTTCCCTGTTGTTGCGGATTTCAGGTACTACCTGCGTGAGAAGAGACCAATACCTTTTGTCTCACTACAGGCTGGATTTTCCATCCCGTTGGGCGCATCCCAGGGAGCGATCAGGAATGCTATTCATAACTACAATTTGAATAGTAACTTCTATCCGTTAACAAACCAAACAGTCAAGTCCCTGGTCGGCTTTCAGATCAATCCTGCTGTTGGTATCCAGTTTCCAATACAGGATAACCTGGCCCTTACTTTGGGTGCGGGTTACAGATGGATGCGATACCGGTACAGCGGGAGCAACGATTATCGCTTAGAGGTCGACATCAACCGTTTGTCTTTAAAAGTAGGTTTACTTTTTAAATAATAAAACATATGAAAAAGCACATTCAAAATATTTTAACGTCCATTCTTCTATTCGGGTTGATAGCTACCAGCTGCAGGGATAAATTTAATGTGGAGTATAAAGCCATGGTACCGGTCTACATGAGTTATTCGGAACTTAGGACTTCCGTGAAAGTGGTCAGCCAGCAGGACCTGGTGAAACCCGGAAAGATATACTCCTACGGCAACTATATCTTTATCAACGAAAACATGAAAGGGGTTCATGTTTACAACAACAGCAATCCTGCAGCTCCCCAATCCGTTGGCTTTATCAACATTCCAGGGAATATCGACCTGGTGGTGAAAAACAACATCATGTATGCGGATAGTTACATCGACCTGGTCGCGATAGATGTAACGGATCCCGCCAACGCCAAAGAGGTGGGAAGGACGAAAGGTGTATTCCCTTATATGATGCCGCTTTACCCAGAGACAGAGTACAAAAGAGGTAATGTGAACACAGCCTTGGGAGTTGTTGTAAATTGGGAGGTAAAGACGGTAAAAGAAGAGATGGAGTCCAACGATTATGGGAATGTTTATGCTTATGACTATCTCAATTTAAATACCAAATTAGATGCATTGGCAACCATGGGGGCACCCGGCATAGGAGGGTCGATGGCAAGATTCGGACTTACCGGAAATTCGTTGGTGGCAGTTGACAAAAATAGTTTGTATTACAATTTTGATCTAACGGAACCAACCAACCCAAAACGCGCTTACTGGGATTATATAAGAGGTGGAGTTGTTGAAACCATGTTTCTCTCCGGCAAATATATGTTCCTGGGAACCAGTAACGGGATGCTGATTTATGATCTCAGCGACCCGATGAAACCGGTTTACCTCTCCACTTTTTGGCATATGACCGGCTGCGATCCGGTTGTGGTGCAAAACAACAAGGCTTATGTGACCCTTCGCAGCGGTGTTACCTGCGCCAACAGGTCCACCAATGAACTGAGCGTGTTAGATATTACGGACGTGAAAGCTCCGAACCTTCTTCGTTCCTATGGGATGGACAATCCCCATGGTTTGTGCATCAGCGACGAAATCTTGTTCGTCTGCGACGGCAATTCGGGATTGAAAGTATACAATGCGGCCAATCCGTTGCTGATCTCCGAAAACCTGCTGGCAAAATTTCCCGGCATCAATGCTTATGATGTCATCCCCTTGGGCAAGTCCCTGTTGATGATCGGCAGCGACGGCTTTTACCAGTACGATTATTCGGATCTCACGAACATTAAACAGATTAGCGTGATCAGGGCGAAGAAGTGACTAAAGTGAACTAGAGTGAACTAAAGTGCCTAAAGTTTTGGACTCCGAAAATTCTTTGAAGAAGTACAAACTTTAGGTACTCTTGGCACTTTAGGCATTTTAGGCACTATATTATTTCAATATCGCCTCAATTGCCTGCAATTCTCCCCCGTCAAAGTAAAGATTTTTTTGAGCCAGAAGATTGTCGCTGAGTTGTTTTACTGAACTTGCGCCAATCAGCACTGAAGTTACCCGTTCATCTTTCAGCAGCCAGGCGATCGCCATCTGCGCCAGTGTTTGGCCGCGTTGCTGGGCAATTTTGTTCAGCGCTTTTACCTTTTCGAGGGCCGGCGCTACCTGCTCTGGTTTCAGAAAACCCCAGGATTTGGACGCCCTGGACCCTTCCGGAATATTGTTCAGGTAACGGTCTGTCAGCAATCCCTGCGCAAGCGGAGAGAATGCGATTACGCCAATCCCCTCTTTCTCAACGGTATCCAGCAGCTCCTTTTCGACCCAACGTTCGAACATGGAATATTTGGGCTGGTGAATCAGGCAGGGAGTTCCCAAACGGCGCAGGATCCCTGCGGCTTCCCGAGTCTGCTCGGCAGTATAATTTGAGACACCTGCATAGAGGGCTTTCCCCGAACGAACGGCCTGGTCGAGGGCCATCATGGTCTCTTCGAGGGGCGTATTTGGATCGGGACGGTGGGAGTAGAAGATATCTACATAG
>JALOCD010000098.1 GCA_023228025.1 Prolixibacteraceae bacterium
CTTGGGATCCACATTGTATCCTGAACCAACGATAACGCCCATTTCCGTCATGCGTGCTACACGCTGGTGAACCGCAGCCCTGGATATTCCACACGCTTCTGCAACATCTTTGAAAGGGATACGGGCATTCTTGGTAACAATATCCAGAATTTGGAGGTCGGTATCATCAAGTTGATTTCTAAGTGTCATAAGTATAGTAATATAAAAATGAAAATTTTTAGTACGTTTCTGATTGTCATGAAAGCCAAGCCAGCAACTGAAGACTTTACTTCTACCTTAACAATCTAAACAAAAATAGCTTAAATTTATTAATTTGTACAGATAATAGCTGGATATACAGACATATGGATTTAAAACATCCACTATTTTGGAAAAATGACATAAGTCGATGAATTCAAATAAGAAGAAAAAATTAATATTGAATATGAAATACCCATTTGGTAATAATCTCATCAACCGAATCCGTCAGCAGGCGGATGGGTATTCCATCTGACCATTAAAAAATAAAATTATATACTGATGAAAAAGTCCTGGCAGATCTCACTGTTCCTTATCTTGATACTCTCGTTGCTCGGAGTAATCCTTTCCGGTAAAAACCCTTTTGAGCTTGATCCCAAAACCGTTCCGGGGGATGTAGCATGGATGCTAACCTCCACCGCGCTTGTACTGTTCATGACCCCTGGACTTGCTTTCTTTTATGGAGGCATGATTCAACCTAAAAATATCATATCTACCATGTTACAAAGCTTTGTGGCCATGGGAATTGTGAGTATTGTCTGGGTACTGATCGGATTTAGCCTGGCTTTTGGCGATAGTATTGGCCCTGAAAAATATGGTCTGGTTGGAAACCCTTTGACCTATTTTATGTTCAGAGGGGTCGGCGGAAATATCAATGCTGCATTGGCGCCTACGATTCCGTTGGCTTTGTTTGCTATTTTTCAGATGAAATTTGCCATCATCACACCGGCCCTCATAACCGGATCTTTCGCCGGAAGGGTAAGGTTTAGCGCTTACATCCTGTTTATTACACTCTTTTCAATTTTCATTTATGCACCTCTGGCTCACTGGACCTGGCACCCGAATGGATTCTTACGCAATTGGGGAGTCCTTGATTTTGCGGGTGGAACTGTTGTTCACATGTCCGCCGGATTTGCTGCCTTGGCCGGCGCGATGTTTCTTGGCCCAAGAAGGGATTACCAACAACAGTTTCATCCAGCGAACATTCCTTTTGTCCTGCTTGGTGCCAGCATGTTATGGTTCGGTTGGTTTGGATTCAACGCCGGATCAGCGCTTGCAGCCAACTCGATAGCTACTGTTTCCCTGATGAATACAAACATTGCTTCCGCAGCGGCCATGATCGGATTTATCCTGTTCGATGTTGCCATGGGCAGAAAACCATCTGCAATGGGAGCAGCCATTGGACTGGTGGTGGGTTTGGTTGCTATCACCCCAGCCGCCGGATTTGTCAACCTTGGTGCTGCCATATTTATTGGATTGTTTGCCTCCTTTATTTGCAACATTGCCATCTCCTATCGTTCCAAAACATCACTTGACGACACACTCGATGTTTTTCCCGCACACGGAATGGGTGGAATCATCGGTATGTTGCTTACTGCAGTTTTCGCACAAGGAGTCGGCTTATTCTATGGAGAATATAAAACCTTTCTGTTCCACTTGCTTACGTTGGTGATCGTTGGGGTTTACACTTTTGGAGGATCTTATTTGTTGTACAGGCTTACTGATATAATTATTCCAATGAGAGTCTCCCCAAAATCAGAGCGACTTGGTCTGGATATCACCCAACATGATGAATCGTATGTAAATGAATATGTCAGGGAATGAGTCTAAAGCAGTTACAAGCGTAAAGCTAACAATGATGTATTTAGATTATTTGATTTCCGTTATTCACTTTTCATTATTCACAGTATTGTAGCTATTTCTCATCACCTTACTCCAGTCTATCTCTTTGTCACTCAAAGGAGGACGATCGGCTGCTTTGTAGCCGATACCTACAATTGAAAGTACTTCAAGATGGTCTGGAATACTGAGCAGGTTACTTATAAATTCATTGGCTGTCTGATCATCATCGTGGTAACGTCGGTGAATCTGAACCCAGCAGGAACCGAGTCCCAAAGCTTCTGCTGCTAACTGAAGAATAATGGATGCGATGGAGCAATCCTCGATCCAGACATCGCTCTTGGTTTTGTCACCGGCGACAACTACTGCCAGGGGGGCGTGTTTCAGCAGACAGGCTCCGTGCGGTTTGGCAACTGAGAGCTGTCCCAATAACTCAGGATCATCAACAACCACAAATTCCCAGGGCTGACTATTCTTTGATGAAGGTGAATGTAATCCGGCTTTCAATAGTTGATGGATGACTTCATCCTCAATCTTCCTTTCACTAAACTTTCGGGTACTTCTACGGTTATAAAGGATTTCAAGCATGGTTTGGTTTTATTTGCAAAAATAGAAACCAAATTGATTCACCGCTGCCTATTTATCATTATTTTTCAGAAACGAGAAAGAAATCGACCGAATGGCACAATTAACATCCAAAAAATAATTAAAATCCAGTTTTATGGCAAGATCAATCGTTAGCGACGGATAAATCTGACCGACACCTGGTCGACCATGATAAGTAGCGACACCGCAACCAAACAAGTCAAAAATGTGGGAGATAGATTGGACAAAAATTTAGTGACCAAATTGAACGGCTTTAAAAATTGCGTCAGGTCAAGACTGTACAACGGGTGTAAAATGGAGGGTGTTTCACCGCCGGGAAAATAGTTGCGAAGAATGGCAACGCCAATTCCAAGTATCAACATTCCAAACGTAATCCGTTTCCATCCTCGCATGCTTATTAGCGGCCGGTATACCGGTGAAGTTTTCTTCGTCTCCAGGTTTACACGATCCATGACTTTTCTGGTGAAATCCAGGGATGGTTCTTCCCTGGGAATTTCTTTCATAAAGTCTTTAAGTTTATCCTGCTTGCTCATATTGAAAATTATTTACGTTCAAATCAATTTCTGTGATCTTCCAAACCCTTATTTGCTTACCAAAGCAATGCATCTTCACATTTCAGTAAGTTGTAAAGCTGACCATAAAGCTTCTTCCTGCTCCTGAAGAGCTTGATCTTTACATTGGATGCCGACAATCCCACAATAGAAGCAATCTCCTCAACCGATAGATCCTCGAAATAGTAAAGATTCAAGATCACCTTTTCATCCGGGTCCAACCGTTCCATGGCCTTGTGAAGCTGTACTGATCGCTCTTCTGAACTCAGCTGACCGACTGCATTTTCAGTATCCAACATCTCACTGTCCGATAGTTTATACTCCTCCAGGCTCACCTCGTTTGTCTTTTTTCCCCTGACTTTTGATATGGCCGTAGTATATACAATCCGGAAAAACCAGGTTTTAAACGCGGCGCTTCCCTTAAAATTTTCCAGCGACCTGTACGCCTTGATAAAAGCATCCTGCGCACATTCCTCGGCATCTTCCCTTCTACCAATAATTTTCATGGAGAGGGAAAAAGCCAAATGCTTGTATCTTTCTACAAGAGGAGCAAAGGAACCGGAATCACCTTCCAGAACTTTTGCAATGTAATATGTATCACTTTTCTGATCCATCACCTCATTAGACACAAGATACGGTTAATCGGTTACAAAATAAAACCTATTCCGAAATATTTTTTTTATACCCTGTAACCGGATTCCAAAGCATGCGTCAAATGGGCAAATGTCAAACCATTAAAATTTTACATCATGCTTACTGCAATTTTAGTTCCACTGGCCTCATTTGCCATGGTATTCGGAATCATTTATGTTATTGTCACTGCCAAAAATCGGGAAAGGATGCTGCTGATTGAAAAAGGGGCAGATCCAAATCTTTTCGAGTCAGTTAAAACACCATCCAGCGGAGGCTTACTCAAATGGGGATTATTCCTGGTTGGAATAGGGATGGGTATCTTCTGCGGATCACTTCTTGCCGGTACGGGAATGGATGAAACAGCCGCCTATTTTTCAATGATATGCCTTTTCGGTGGTGGAGGCCTCCTGATTGCCTACAGGATTGATCAAAAGCAAGCCAACCAAAAAGAGAAGCAATAATTGAAGCAAAGTTGGCATCAGCGGTTCAATTATTCGGTACATCTTTGGATGACTTTGGAAATTGCCTTCTGACAAACCGGACAGAAACTGTTCGGTTTGTTTGATTTCATACGGCAATCATCCATCGGACTGTAAACGCCCTTGGCAACATATCCGCCACCTTCAAATACCCCGGTTTTCCCTGAGTACTGTTTGGTTCGTGGCGTTGGAACCGGAGTCGCCGGGTCAATCAATGCACCCCATTTAGACTTGAAATCGACCATTGTAGTCAGGTTGGGCTCCCATGGTTCCACCTTCAGGTTATAAAAGTCTTCGTAAGCAACCTCGGAAGAATAATATTCGTCGCCCAATCCGGCAAATTCATGTCCAAATTCATGGATGAAAACATTGGCAGCCAAAGCATGATCCGATGTACATACCGAAACATAGTTACAGAATCCCCCACCTCCGTATTCTTTGGAATTGACCAGCACAATCACATAATCGTAAGGAACGGCGGCTGCCTGGTCAGAAACAGACTTTAAATCAGTCGTGGTCAGGTAGCGGGCCACATCAAATGTATAGAAAGAACTGTTAAATAGCGTATTCACATAAATATTCCTGCCCGGAATATCTGTTCCGGATTCTGCGGATGGTGTCTCAATGGCATAAATATTGAACTTATCTAGTTGTGATGCAAAAGGCTCGACCTTGAACAACGAATCAACCAATCGGCGGGCATCATTCACAAACTTGCCCAACTCCTCTTTTTGATAGCCTTCTGCAAGTATCGCTATATCGACTTTTCGATTGGATTCCCCTGCATTCTTAAGCATTACCCAACTGCTTTTACAAGGTACTTCATGGATAATAAAATAATTGGCCGGATCGATTGTTGTTGTATAGAGTGTTTGAAATTTTCCTTCCCTGTCACGACACTCCAATTCAAGTATAACCCTATTTTTGGGGAAAGGGAATCGAAGCACCTGATAGAATGCCCTTTCCATCTTTTTGGCCTCTGCCGTTGTTTGCCATTCCTGAAATAGCGGAGAAAATCCCTGACGATAAATGATGGTATGGGTCGTGACCTCCTTGACATTGAAACGATAATTGCCCAAAGTTTGTTCCTCTATTACAATTTTGGTTGTCCCTCCCCAAAAAGGTTCCCTCTTCTGCTGAACTTCAGTTACCCTGGCAGAATTACTCGAACCTGAAAGCAAATAATCAAACCGAAGTACCCCACTGGTAAAAAAATCATTGAAATTCCCTTGTGCCATCAAGGAAACAGGAAGAAGAACAAGGAGGAAAATTAAAATTCGATTTATCATTGTAGATGATTTTATTCAATTGATTCAAAAGGAGATCCATAGACGCCTTGTTTTTTACATTCGATATTATTTCTGAATGGCTGATAAAATCCGGCTTCTTTCACTAATTTTGCAGACGATTCAAAATTATATATTTCTGAACATCATTTAATGATATAGATCATGCAAGTTTTTTATGATTATTTGAGAGAATTTTTCCTAAATGCCCAGCTACATCCAAAAATAGCCATTTACCTCGCCGCCCTTGGAACCTTTCTTATCCTTTCACTTATTTCGCTGATACTCTTCTTTCCTTTCAGGAAACTGCTTATCACAATCGTTGAAAGATTTACCAAACATACAGATACACTGTGGGACGACGTTCTTTTTGATCACAAGGTTTTTCATGCGGTTGCCCACCTGATCCCGGCT
This sequence comes from Prolixibacteraceae bacterium, assembly GCA_023228025.1. Lineage (GTDB taxonomy): Bacteria > Bacteroidota > Bacteroidia > Bacteroidales > Prolixibacteraceae > CAINVV01. The sequence goes on from JALOCD010000098.1 coordinate 5,827, forward strand.
ATCTTCATTTATGCATCTGCAGGGTTTGGTTCGGAAGATTTGGTTTCACTGCCATTTATCATCATGGGCATCGCAAAAATTTACATCACTTTTGCCGTAGTTTTAAGTCTGTCTCGCTTTCTGGATGCCTCACAGGACATATACAATACCTATCCTTTTGCGGTCGAACGCCCTATCAAAGGCTATCTTCAATTGGTGAAGATACTCATCTATTCGGTGGCTGCCATCATTATTGTTTCCATTCTGGTTAACCAGGATCCGGGAAGGCTTTTCACCGGACTAGGCGCCATGGCAGCGGTACTGATGTTCGTATTTAAGGATCCGATTTTAGGATTTGTTGCCAGTATTCAACTGGCTGCCAACAAGATGGTTAAACCTGGAGATTGGATCACAGTACCAAAATTCAACGTGGATGGAACCGTCGTTGATATTTCCCTTACTACAGTTAAAGTTCAGAATTGGGATAAAACCATCACATCAATTCCAACCTATTCGCTGGTATCTGAATCTGTTACCAATTGGATCGGAATGCAGGAATCGGGTGGAAGACGCATTCAGCGGTCTGTCTATATTGACATGGCCAGAATCAAATTTTGCGACCAGAAATTTGTGGACAGGATCGCAAATCTTCCGGTGATCAAGAGTTACATGAAACAGAAAAGGGAATTAGACCCTACCTTCCCCGACTGGAAGGAGCAGATGGGGGAACAGCCTACCAACCTGGCCCTATTCCGCGCATACGTTGAAGCCTTCCTCTGGACAAATCCGCATACCCACAACCACATGACGCTGATTGTGAGATTTTTACAATCTACCGAACGGGGTCTGCCACTCGAATACATCGTTTTCAGCAAGGAGCAACAATCTGATCTATTTGAATCAATCTCTGCAGAAATCGTCGACCATATCTTGGCTGTCATCTCAGAATTTGAGCTTAAGGTATTCCAAAATCCGTCAGGCAGTGATTTTAGGTATATCGTTCGAAACCAATAAGGAAAAGGTTCAAAAGAGATAAATTCGTAATTTGAATATGTTTTTTAAGCTGGTAATAAAATACCTCAAAAACGGAACGGATTTGACTGAGTAGGTGATCACAAAAATTCGACAAAAGATTTGTTGCAAGGTGAAAAAATTATAATTTTGCAAAAAATTCCTCAATTTAATAACAAATTGAAAGCAACGTGAAGAAAAATAATCTGGAATTAGAAGAAGATTTCAAAGAGCAAGCAGTCCAGATCGACGATCTGGACAGAAAAATACTTAAACTTATTACCAACAATGCCAGGGTTCCGTTTTTGGAGGTGGCAAGGGAATGTGGCGTCTCCGGCGCTGCCATTCACCAGCGGGTACAACGCCTGATCTCCATGGGGGTTGTGACTGGATCTGAATTTATCGTCAGTCCCTCCAGATTGGGCTATAATACGACTGCTTTCATGGGCATTTACCTGGAAAAAACGAGCTTCGACAGGAAAGTGCTAAAACAACTAAAGGATATACCGGAAGTGGTAGAATGTCATCATACTACCGGACAATATGCCATTTTCATCAAGATTCAAACGAAAACAAACAAGCATCTGATGAAGATCATTGACACGGATCTTCAGGCGATCGATGGCATCGCACGTACCGAAACTTTTATCTCCCTGGAACAGGACTTCAAACGTCAAATCCCAATCAAATAATTGATCATTTTTTGAAACTGTTTAATTTATACTTCAACAGCTTCATTTGAATGATTAAGGAAATCTTTGTGAAATCTTAGTGACCTTTGTGGCAAGAAAAAATTAGCCACTAAGACACCAAAACGCAAAGGTTCACAAAGACAAAAGTCTAAATCAAGAAAAGTAAATAAAAATTACAGCTTCCGGATCCCTTCACTGAAGTGGCTTAAAACGGCAAATCATCATTCTCTCCATCCTTAACAGGCAAAAAATCATCCTCGTTGTATGGAGGAGGCGGTACCTGATCCCCTATTGCCGGAGATTTTTCCATCCTGTCAATTTTAAATGCGTTTACATTGTGGTACCATTTACCATTGTATTCGCGTCCTTCCAGACTAAAACTGACCTCGAGCTCACGATTCTTATCGCTTTCACTGATCATCTCCGTTTTGTCGTTAAACAGGGTGAAGCAGATTTTCTTTGGAAACTGATCGTCCGGAACTTCCAGAACAAAATCCAGCTTTTTCCACTCCCCTCTCGCACTGCTTCCAGTTTGCAGCGGAAGAATGTCGATCAATTTACCTTTTACTTTAAAACTCATATCATTGGTATTTAGTAAATAAAACCCGGAAGATGAGATTCATCCATTCCGGGTTTTGTTCCAGAGGCAATCACCTCTATCTATAAATAAGCTAATTATTTTGTTGCAGCCGGTGCAGCAGCGGCAGGTGTTGCAGGCTCGATGCTGAGCAACTCAACCTCGAAAATCAAAACGGAGTTAGGTTTAATTTTCGGTCCGGCAGCTTGTTCGCCATATCCCAGTTCAGAAGGAATATAAATTTTCCATTTTGAACCAACAGGCATCAAAAGCAATGCTTCTGTCCAACCTTTAATGACCTGGTTTAATCCGAATGTAACCGGTTCGCCACGGTTGACCGAACTGTCAAATACTTCACCGTCAATGGTTGTTCCATGGTAATGAACTTTCACGTTATTTTCAGCAGTTGGTTTTGGACCAGTTCCGGTCTTAATGATTTCATATTGCAATCCGGATGCTGTGGTTGTTACGCCTGCACGCTTTCCATTATCGGCCAAAAATTTCTTACCGGCCTCTTTATTTTTTCCACCCTCCAAAGATTGGGCTTTTACAAAATATGCCTGTGTAATTGCACCTGCTTTCGCAGAAGCGATAAGGCCTGAATCACCCTTCATCACGGTAGAGAAGGCTTGTAAAATGATTTCAGTATTAAGGTCTTTACCTCCCGGTGCTGCCGGTAGATTTTTCTTGATGTTGTTACCCAAATCCACGCCAATGGCATAGGCAGCTGAGTCAGCCTGGGTCTTCAGGTTTACTTTGGTGTTTGATGTGTTACAGGATGCCAGGGCAATTGAACCGGCTACCATTGCGAGAAGAAAATTTCTAATTTGCATAACTTGTTTCTATAAAAAATTGAATGATGTTTCTGAAAGGTGCGAAGATAACTATTTTTCAATAGATACGCATGTTGCGATGATAATTTATTTATCTGTAACTCGTTGTTTATAGGGTTCTTAATTTTCCGTTAACAACTTTTCAAATCCCTGGGTATAAAATATAGTAAAACCCCCATGCTGGTCGTCGCTGATGAAATAGGCTTGAAGTTCAGGATGATTAACCAGAAAAGCTTTCGATTTCTCGAGTCCCATTACCATGAAAACTGTGTCATAAGCATCCGCTGTAATGCAATCATCCGCTACTACCGTGACACTAAGCAAACTATGCTTAACCGGATATCCATTGGAAGGGTCGATCGTATGGGAATACCTGATTCCATTCTCTTCATAATATTTACGGTAACTCCCGGCCGTTGTAATGGCCTTATCCTTCAACAATAAAATTGTTTTAATTTGGCGCTCATCTTCAGCATTCTTGGCAGGCATTTCAATGGCAACACTCCATAACTGGCCATCCGGTTTTTGTCCACGCCCCAAAACTTCCCCCCCAACATCTATCAGGTAATGATGAATCCCCCTTTTTTCAAAAAATTGTGCCAACCAATCGCAGGTATAACCTTGGGCAATCCCATCAAAATCGACGCGGATACGCGGATCCGTTTTGAGCAATTTTCCATTTGAAAGTTGTACCTTCCGGTAACCAACCAATGGCAAAAGCGAATCAACAACGGCTTTTGTTACTTTCTCCCTTTTCTTAAAGCCAAATCCCCAGGCATCTACCAGCGGGCCAACAGTAACATCAAAAGCTCCATAACTGGCTGCCGAAACCTCCATCGACTTCTTATAAATCGTTTCAAATATCTGGTCTGCAGTTGCAGTCGTATCATTGTTATTCAATCGTGAAATGATAGAGTTAGGCATATACTCTGATACCGATTTGTCAAACACTTTCAATAGTGAATCAACTGCAGGCTGAAGATTTTCATCGTTCCCAGCGCAATAGGTGATGGCATAGTAGGTTCCCTGGGCGGTACCCGTCATTTTAAATATTTTAAGGTCCTTCTTTGTCGTGCAGCTCATCAAAGCCGACAAAATCATGCCAAAATAAAACACATTGCACCAATGTAACTTCTTCATTTTATTTGCATTAAATCCAAAATAATTATTTTTGGTAAAATAATCTGGTATGCCAGATTTGCACCAATTCTACAATTATTCCCATTTTGGGACACCAAATTTAAAATTGGCATAGCCGGGTAAAGATAAAATATTCAGGTAACTTCTAAAAACTATATTTCAATCTCAAAAACCAATAAGTTCCGTATTCTCCATATTCTGTTCCTTTACCTCCACCAAAAAATTGAGCCGCCAGCAAAAGATCGAGCGATTGAGTTGCGGATAATTCCAGGGAGGGAGCCAGCACTGCAGAATCATCTGATGGATTGTACATTACAGAACAATCACCTTTCAGAAGAGGCGTAATTGGATAGCTAATATGGCCAAAAATTGAATACCTGGCTTTGGTGAAATTTTTTGCTGAGATATCAAGTTCCCGGATGAACATATTTCCCCAGCCAGCCGGACCAGTCGTACCCTTTGAGTTGAATAATGCACCGGCCTGTAGAAACAAAGAGTTGCTCAAAGTATAATTAAGTGCCGTTGTGAAAACAAATTGGCCGGTACTGTCGGCAAAATTTTCATAACTTCTGAAATAACTTCCTTCACCATTAAAACCTGCTCCCTTGATCTGACCGGACCATCCTCCTCCTACCACAAAATCTTGCGCCATAACACCACTGAGCAGTTGAAAATCCCAATCCCAGCGGTTAAAACGATACAATGCTGCCGCAGTCAATTTCCTTTTGTGATCCAGCTTTGCCGCCACATCAAACGAAGATGCCGGACCGGTGTAATATTGAAACCTGACTGCATCACTACCGGGTCTTTCGACATAATCGAAATCAAGATAGTTGAAGCTGTTGAACAGGTCGTTGGGGGTCCAAACCATGTTAATACCCCAATTGATTCGCTGACGACCCAGTGTAACTTCGTATTTCCCTGAAGTATAATTCATCAAAGCCCTATCAAAATTAGTGTAGAGATGATAACCGGAATTTTTTGCAACGGTAAAAGTCAAATCCATAAATCCATCGTCACGCGACTGAAAATCTGACAGATATGGATAATATTCAGACATTATTCCACCAAAAGTAAGATTGTTGCGCATGCCTACCTTAAAAGTCAGTTTCTTGCTTGGATTCCATTCCCAATCGATCCTGTTTTTCACCTCCTCAAGATTACCCCATTGTGGAAAGAATGCACCATTAAGCATCGTAGCCATTCCTTCCACAAACCCCTTGACACTAATTTTCCCTTGCTTTTCCTGGCCATTTACCGTTAAATTGGCCAAAGCAATCAGCAATACAAAAATCAATGACCTGAATTTCAAAAAATTGTATCTATATGACTGAGATAAAATCATTGGGTTATCCTTTCTCGATAAGCGTTCTCCTCACTTTATCCTTTTCCCTTTATCCTTTTTACTTTATCCTTTATCCTTTCCCTTCCTGCCTTACATCATCCGTCAGTTTTCCATCTTCAATCCTGATAACCCTTGTCGCTTTGTCAACCACCCGCTGATCATGCGTAGCAAAAATGAAAGTAACATTCAATTCCCTGTTCATCTCACGCATTATTTCCAGTAGTTCGGCCGTTGCCTTGGAATCAAGATTGGCAGTTGGTTCATCAGCAATGATAAAGTCAGGGTTTGAAGCCAGCGCTCTTGCCACCGCCACTCTTTGTTGTTGACCTCCTGATAAGCGTGAAGGCCGGTCATGCAATTTGTCATTCAATCCCACCCTGTCGAGCAATAACCTCGCCTTTTCGATCCGCTCTTTTTTGGAAACGCCTTGCAACTCCATGATAAAAGCTACATTCTCGAGGGCAGTGAGCACAGGGATCAGGTTGTACGTCTGAAAGACAAATCCAATGTGATGCAACCTGAATGCAATCTGTTCGTGTGATCTCAGGTGCGTAATCTCCTTTCCTGCAATCATGACCGTGCCCGAGGTTGGGGTATCCAATCCGCTCAAAAGATTGAGCAGCGTGGTCTTTCCACATCCTGATGGTCCAACGATTGCAGCAAAATCACCCTTCTCAAAATCAAGAGTGATGCCATTCACGGCATGAACCGGTATTTTACCCTCGTTGTAGGTTTTATAAACATCCCTGATTTGTATGATTGCCATAGTTGCCAATTTAACCGTTGTAATGTAGAGCTTCCACAGGATTCATTTTTAATGCCTTGCGTGCCGGGTAAATGGATGCGATCATTGCTGTTACCGTCACCATCAAGGCCACAATGGGGTACAACTCAGGTGGTGCATACAAATAGACAACCGAATTGTATCCAATAGAATTAATGCCTTTGCCGAAAATGCTGAGATCAATACCTGAGTGGGAAAACCAGGTTACTAAAGCCAGACTTACCACAATACCAGCTGCTCCGCCTGTGATGGATAAAAACAAAGTTTCATAGAGTATCATTTTAAATATATTCCCACGCTGCATTCCGTTGGCCATCAGCATACCAATCTCCCTTGTCCTTTCCAATACGGCCATCATCATGGTATTGACAATCCCAAATGCCAAGGCAAACAGGATTATTCCCATGAAAATATAGGAAAAAAAGATGGTGTATTCGTCAATTACTCTTAAAGTAGGATCCAGTTCATCCCAGCTTTGCAAGACCATCTTTTTGGTTTCCAATTCCCGGCTTAAAACCAAATTGAGCTGCTTTCGGAAATTTTCTATTTCCGAAGTTTTGAAAAGCCTGACAGCAATTTCAGATGTACTGTTCCCGTCGAATTCAAGCAGTTTGTCCAGATCACTTCTCACGACAAAAACATTGGCTTCATCATATAGGTCATTGTGGGTAAAATAGATACCTGTGACTTTGAAAGCGGCTTCAACGATCGAACCTTTTTCGTTGGCCATCGACAGAACAACTTTCGAGCCCAGCTTTGCATGAAGTTTTTCGGCCATTTTTCGACTCAACAGCATGGGCATTCGTCTGGATCCGTCAAAATATCCCCCTTCAACCACATTCTGGTAAATATTGGTAACCTTTTTTTCAGAATCCGGATCAATGCCGTTGACCATGGTTCCGGCCGCTGTCGTGGCCGTTTTGATCATTGCACTGTTTTTTGTTCGATAAGAAACTCCCTTTAAATTATCCAAAGAGGCAATTTTGCCGCACAGGCTATCCGGATTGTGAATGACAAAACGAATTTCCTGGTTCATCAGATATTCGGGATGGTGAATTTGAAAATCGGACAATTCGTTGGAAATGGCTGCCCGGTTACGCTGATCGTTCATACCCATCATAAAAGCATTGTAAAAAATGCCTCCCGTGAGGCCCATCATCATCGCCAGCATGATGACAACACTCCGCGATCTGTTTCTCCATACATTTCTCCAGGCAATCGACCAAATCATGATTTAATTTTTTTAAGATCGGATGGCATCCTGAATTTTTAATGCAAATACTGTAGCAACCGGATAAAGAGCTGCCAGTAAGGATAAAATAAATACGACAATCCCCTGGTTGACAAACATCAGAAATCCATCAGAGAATGGCATTACCGGTTCGATGTTGTACTGGGCCATCATCTCACCCATTTCACCTGGCATAAGGATCGGATTAAGGTGATAATGCCGGATGATTGGCCATGTTATAATTATACCTCCAACAACACCGGATAATCCGGTCATCAGAGATTCCAGAATTACCACCAGGGCAAGTTTTGAACGGTGCATGCCGATGGAAACAAGGATCGCAAACTCTTTCCTCCTTTCGAGCGTACCCATCAACACAGTACCGAAGATGCCCATTGCGATGATGATGTAAAGTATTCCCGCAATGATGACACCGCCAGCATTGTCAGCCTCAATCTGTTGCAGCATGATTTCCAACATCTCATCCCAACGCATGATGGTGGCTTGTTGATGATCTTTGATGATTGCTTTCAGCTGGTCCTCAACCTTTTTCGTCAGGGAAATATCCTCTGTCATGACCGCCACAGATGTTACGAGGTTCGGTTCGTACGGAGAAAACAGCCTGGTTGCGCATTTAATCGGCATAAAAATCATTGTGCCATTTTCCATCGGCGACAACAATTTGATGATTCCTCTCACCGAAAATTTCCCGGCCGCCGTGATCCCTTGATAACCCTGTCCCAGTATCACAAGGGTATCCCCAACGTCGATGCCCAAAAAAGCCGCCAGTTTGGTCGCAACGATAACACAACTATCGTCAGATGCGGGATATTCGCCTTTTATCAACCTTCGCGATAGATGAAGGATCGAGTCCTGCTGTTCAGGGACCATACCGGTTACAAAGACACCTTTGGTCTGTTCCCCGTATGACCCCAAAGCAAAAGATTCCAGTTTCGGAGCTGTTTCCCTGATCAGTTTCAGGCTTTTTACCTTGGCCTTCAGCGTTGAATCATAAACAAGTGCATCGTTGATGGAATGGCTGTCCCAATATCCCTTGCCCTGAATCTGCAAGTTTCCAACCTGTCTTATACCGGCATTAATCATGTTCTCATAACTTCCCAATTGCATCGAACGCATCAACAGCGTGAGGAACACAGAAAGGATTACCGAAACAATGGTGATGGTAGTTCTTCTGCGGTTACGCCAAATATTACGCCATGCAATTTTTAACAGCGAGGTCATGTTTTGGAAATATTTTTATGCCGATAAGTTAGTCTCCCGGACGAATACTTTTCATTTTTTGCTGTGTAAAAAATCCCACATTTAAAGGAATATCAAATTCCTGAGCAGGAAATTCAATAATCGTTTTATTGCCTGGTTTATCTTGCGGGACAATCGTCAACCTGGCCGGTAATTCCCTGTCATTAAAGCGCGTGATCTTATCGCAAAACATCGTGTTGATCTTTGACAAATCTTCGTCGTAGTATTCGACCTTCATCTGCCAAAACTTCCCCTTGGCAATCCAGATCACAACTTTGCCCCAAACAACCGCAGAGGTGGATAACGGAATCATCTCAATTTTCCAGCAAGTTACTCCTGAGATCTGCTCCTCGCCAACTATTTTCTGCACATAATCATCCACCATGGAGCTGCCCTTCATCAAATCATCGTTGGTAAAATCGGAACCCATCCACGATTGGGCCATCATGGATGGTGGTATTTTGATCATTCTTCCGATGGAGGGCATCCAGTTCCACATCTCCTTTTCCCGTTTCATGAAAACAGAACCCTTGTCGCGGGCAGGGGCAGTCACAAGTATCAGGTAATATTCCTCCCCAACAGACCAGCTTTCCATACTAACTTCCCTCGTCCAGGTTGGTCGGACGATGGTCATGGTCATCTTTCCCTTGTTCGACTTTCCATTGACAAGGGCCTGGGATTGCCTGAGTATCTCCCTGCCATTTTCCTGGGCCGGAGAGCTTCGAAAGCTGAGCATAAGAAGAATGAGAAACGTTAAAATCTTCAATCGTCTTTTCATATTCACCGGGATAGATTACAAGAAAACAGATCGTTACCAAATACCTATGTGAATATAACGAATTATCTTTCTCGTTGAAAACAATGAAAGATATTTAACAAAAGATTAATCCAGTATTGAGAACTTTTGGCGTTTTGTTGCCCTGATCATCTCTCTCTTCCCGGGTGGACCCGGAATTCGCTCCACCACAAACCCTACGGACAGGAGTGTCCTCCTGACAACTCCTTTGGCACAATAAGTTACGAGTATGCCATCGGGATTCATTCGGTCAAAGATCTTTTCGAAAATAGAAAGGCTCCAAAGTTCCGGTTGCTTTTCGGGTGAAAAGGCATCAAAGTAGACCAGATCAACAAGAGGTAGTTGGCCACATTCCAACGCTAAAAGGTCCGAATCAATTTTTTGAAGTACAAACTGCTGTTGAATTTCGACTTCATGATTCCAAAGGGCCCGGTGAATGAGGGAGAACCATTCTGGATTACTCTCAGGAAAGTGATCACAGAATTCCAATTTTTCCCAGACTATTTCGGGCAAGGGGAATTTCTCGATGGTGTTGTACCAAACTTTTTTCCCGGCGCTCATACCAGCCAAAAGAGTCAGGTAGCAATTCAAGCCTGTTCCAAAACCAATTTCCAGTACCCTGATTTCACTCTTCAGACAGTGTCTAAAACCAGCCTGTATAAAAACATGTTGCGATTCCTGAATGGCCCCGAAAGTCGAATGGTAATGCTCGTCCAATTCACCCAGATACAGGGTCTGCGATCCATCAAGGGTTTTTCTGATTTCAACGTTCATCCTCATCTTCTGTTTTGGAATCAATAACATCATGCCTCAGGATGGTCGGTAATTGTCGGATAAATGTAATTTTTCTTCTGTTTGTTTCCACGTATTGGGGATGGCCTTTCATCCAGATATAGAACCAACCAAACAAAATCAACCCTTTTACAACTGAAGTCAGGGTGATGCTCCACCACACCCCGGTGACGCCAAAAATTGTTGGTTGGGAAAGATAAAGCGCCAAAGGAATGCGTAATCCAGTCAATGTTATGCCAACAAGGGAGGGAGGAATTGTTTTTCCAACTCCATTGAAAACGCCGCCTGTAGTAATTTCGATACACATAAAAAATTGCGAAATAGCCAAAATCGAAAGGTAACGTACGCCCAAACTTATCCCCTCCTCCTCCCTAAGGAAAAGGGTATAAATTTCCCTTCCAAAGACCAGAAAGCAGATGGTTACCAGAATTCCGATGGTACCACTGATGGTAATTGTTGTAAAATAGCCCTTAAATATTCTTTCCCATTTGTTGGCGCCAAAATT
>JALOCD010000038.1 GCA_023228025.1 Prolixibacteraceae bacterium
TAAAAACCCCTAAAGCCGTCGAAAATCCCCCGGCCGTCATCCAGCTCAGCGCCTCAATCTGGGCGCCGATACTCTGGACCGCAATCGGCATGGCCCCCCAGGGGGCGATGATCCTCGCAAGCGCCATCCCGAAGGAGGCAAAAAGGATGCTGTGGAGCGCAACCGGTGATCCTAACCTGATGATCTTTTTGAAGTATTCGGCGCTTAACTCAAGACGCATTTTGATCTTGCCCAAAGCACTCTTACCTCTACCAATAGTGAATATAAATATCACCAATACAATTGTTTGCGAAATTACCGTAGCAATGGCAGATCCATTGGAACCAAGCCTTGGGATAGGACCGAAACCAAAAATCAGGATGGGATTGAGTACTACATTGGCGATTAGTCCTATGGCATTGATCCTGAAGGGCAATTTCGAATTGCCTGTCCCGTTGATGATTCCGGTGAAGGTTGGATTGGAATAATAGAGCAACGAACCGATGGCAATGATACGCGTGTAGGAAATGGCTGAGCTCTCTACCGCTATATTTTGAACATGAAAAAGTGAAACAAGTTCAGGAGCAAAGAAATAGGTAACGGCACCGTAAAGAAGTGATAAGGCTACCACAAGTGAAACAGCATTGACGGCATATGATTCGGCACTGACTTTATCTTTGGCGCCCAATGATTGGGATACACCAACTTCTGCACCAATCCGTCCAATGAGCATCAAAGAGACCCCAAACCATGTAAAATAAGAGGCAATACCAACCGCAGCCACTGCATTGCTTCCAACCCTGCCAAGCCATAACATATCGGTCAGGTTGTAGGCCATTTGTACAAAAGAGGTACCCAGGATAGGTATGGTCAGCCGAATGATCTGACTGGTAATTGGACCTTCTGTGAGATTTTTTACTTTCAAGTGACTAAAGTGAACTAGCGTGACTAAAGTGAACTAAAGTACCTGGAGGCTAAGATGCCTAAGTCATGAGATCTTAACTTTAGGCACTTTAGTTCACTCTAGGCACTCTAGGCACTTCTTCCGCTAAATTATATCGAAAAAAGCTATTTTTACTATCTGAAACCCAAAAATGCAAATTGTACTGTATGCTAGTAAGGCTTTATGATGATAATCCGAATCAGAAGGAGGTCGATAGAATTGTTGAACTATTGAGAGATGGTGCAGTTATTATCTTTCCCACAGATACCATCTATGGCATTGGCTGTGATATCACAAAGTCCAAAGCTGTAGAACGGGTGGCCCGTATAAAAGGTGTTAGGCCTGAAAAAGCGGATTTCTCCTTCATCTTGTACGATCTAAGCCAGATTTCGGATTATTGCCGCCCTTTCCCCAACTCCATTTTCAAACTTTTGAAAAAAAACCTCCCCGGCCCATTTACCTTCTTGATGCAAGCCAATTCCAATGTTCCCAAACTTTTCAAAAACTCGAAGAAAAATATTGGCATCAGGATTCCTGAAAACAATATCATCCGGGCCATCGTAAAAGAACTTGGTAATCCGGTATTGTCCACCTCAGTTCACCACGAGGATATTGTTTTGGAATACATTACAGATCCCGAACTCATTGAGGAAAACTATGGTCACCTGGTCGATCTGGTCATCGATGGCGGATACGGGGACAATCATCCTTCGACCATCGTTGATTGTACCTCCGGTGAAGCCGAGATTATCAGACAGGGTAAAGGAATTCTGCTGGATTAACGTATCTGCGCAGTCAGAATATCCATTGAATTATTTAGTCTACACGATTTTTTCACCTGTGGAAATACTGGCAAATAAACCGGTTTTTATTCTCAAAAGGAGAAGATTGAATGACAAGTTGCACGGAACTGTTAACATTGAATGAAGTAGTTGGATGGCGGGATTTCACCTCCATTTCAACCTCCTTTGATGCACGATACAGCAAGATCCTGCACGTTGGCAAATCCATTTTTTGATCTGTTCCCGATTTTACCGCTCCAATCCAAACCAAATCTGCAAACATCTTTTTTGCCATTTCTTTCGGAGTTGCTGGTTCAGGTGTAGAAAAAATGATTGTTGCTCCTTTATAAAACACCATATTCCCTACGACACATAAACCTCTCTCCGTAATTCTCAGAGAATCAGAAATCTGAAACATAGCAGTATTTTTTATTCCCCTTTCCCCCAGATAGGGCCTTAAAACATACCCAATCTTTTCATCTGCATTTTCACACCGGTCATAAAGTACCACGGCGCTATCCTCTTTTGTCATGGCCATAGCCCGCATACCCGGAATGTTCAGAAAAATGATTTCTGAATTTGCCAATTGCCTGTAGGTCGCCAGAATATCTGTGGATAAGAGCAAAATTGCAAGCAAAAATACATTACGTAAACTCCTGAAATAATGGTCTTTGTAATAATTATACAACCACCAGCCAATGAAAAGAACGATGCAAATCTGAAAATAGGATGGATAGATTCCTTTAATAACCGCATGAGGAAGTGACTCTATAAAATTTACCGACAACAAAACCATGCGGACCAACCAATCCAGCACAAAAGCGACAATTGCAGTTAAAAACCCCGATATTTGCGAAAACAAAACCACTGCGAAAGAGAGGTAAAGAATGGCAGTAACCAAAGGAATGACAGCCAGATTGGCCAACCAGAAATAGACAGGGAACTGGTGAAAATACTGAAGTGTGAAGGGGAGCGTTCCTATTTGTGCCGCAAAAGTGACGGAGAGCAACAACCATATTTTGTCCAGTACACGGTTTTTAACATAGAGACGCTTGTACAACATTGGTTGAATAACGACTATCGATAAGACGGCAGCATAGGAAAGTTGAAATCCAACATCCCTTATTATAGCGGGATCCCAAAAAATCAATAAAAAGGCTGAAACAGCCAGGGAGTTATAGATGTTGGCTTTTCGCTGGAATGTGTTGCCAATGACAACAAAAGTTAACATGACAGCTGCACGCAGGATGGATGCCGACATCCCGGTTACCAAGGCATATCCCCAAATTCCAATCAACACCACAATGGTGTGAAGGAGAAATCCCAACTTCCGGCGTTTCAGAAATCGCAAAAAGAAATCAAAAATAATGAAGATTAACCCAACATTCATTCCTGAAACGGCAAGAACATGGATTACACCCGTGTTGGTAAAACTTTGCACCGTCTCCTTGTCAACCTCATCCCTTGCCCCAAATGAAATAGAGGATATCAATGGAACTTGATCTTTCTGAATACCAGACCTGTAAAGAATTTCGATCAATTTCTCCCTTAAAACCAGGGCATGGCGATAAATATTCATCAGACTGTAGCCTTCTAATAAATTGTATTGCCCCTCCCGAAGGAAAATTCGGTAACCTATCCCTCTATCATTTAAATAGCCACGATAATCAAATTCATATGGATTCCCATCATTTTCGACCAACTCGGGCAATCCGCCTATGCTGAAAATATCACCAGGTTTGGCACTTTTTACCACCAGGGATTTAGGGAGGTAAACCAGAATTTTCAAATCCGAATTGACAAATTGACAAACAACCTGATAGGTTTTTGTCTTCTCGATGGGATAGTTATCAAGAACGACAAAATGGCGCTGTTTATTGAGAATTGGAAAATGAATTTCCCTCTCCCTGCATCGAAGAATTCCAATAATAAGAAGGGCAAGAAATAAGATGGCAGCCCAAATGTGTTGCTTTTCAAATGTTATATCTTTCAACCACAGCAGGGCGATTACGGCCAGTAAAAGCAGAACGATACAAGACAGTAGAGGAAAATAAACCCCGTAATGCCCCATGTAAATTCCCAGGCAAAGCGGGAAGAGTAATCTTACAAATGGTGCGGAAGTGAGTTGAAGCCCGGAAATAGTCATGTGAATCGGGAATTCACATCAAGTTACGGGATTTGCACGAGAAAAGGAAAAAATGGACATAATATATTCCTGTTCCCAAAATCAAGGAACTCGCCGAAAAAACTAGAGCTTGGGAACTTTCACCCGATAGGAAGCATTTGTTATTCCCTTGGAAATTTCAGTCAGTCGGCGCTTGAGCAGACGCTTTCTCAGGGGAGAACAATGATCGGTAAACATCACTCCATCCAGATGATCATATTCGTGTTGCAACACCCTTGCAGTATAACCTCTATACACTTCATTGCGAGCGGTTCCGTCAGGATCGAGATATTCTATGCGGATGTAATTTTTTCGATATACCTCTTCATGAATTCCGGGAATACTAAGACAACCCTCTTCCATCAGCTCCTCATCCCCGCTTCTTTCAACAATTTTGGCATTGATAAAAGCCTTACGAAAGCCGACAAGCGAAGGTTCGTCCTTATGAAGAGGGGACAAATCAACCACAAAAATCCGGATGGACAATCCTACCTGGGGAGCGGCAAGGCCAACCCCTTCGGCATTGTACATGGATTCGAACATATTTTCGATCAATTCTGAAAGACCTTCGTATTTCAGATCAATATTTTCGGCTACCCTCCTTAAAACAGGATCACCATACAATGTAATTGGCAATATCATACTTACATATACTTTTTTTGTTCAAGGAAGGATTGTAAAAGAATGGTGGCGCTAACCCCATCAATGGTTCCTTTGTTCTGTCGCTGGCCCTTGCGCAACCCGGCATCAATCATAGTTTGAAATGCCATTCTTGAACTAAACCTTTCATCAACCAACCTGATCTCCTTCTCATATTTCTTCCGAAAATTTTGCACAAATGGGTTGATGAACCTCAATGCCTCAGAAGGTTGATTATTTAGTTGCACAGGATAACCTACCAAAACCAGATCAACCTCCTCCTTCGCAAAATAGTCGTCCAAAAATTTCCAGATCAAATCTGCTTCAACGGTATCCAATCGGGTCGCAATCAGTTGCAATGTATCTGTCACTGCCACTCCTACCCTTTTTTTGCCGTAATCGATGGCCATGATCCTTCCCATACCTTCTCTCAATTTCCCGTCAAAGATAGTAGTTTCAAAAATCTTAAAAAAATGCAGGAATATTTGTAATGCATAAGGATAAGTTAATACAAATTAAGAAACATTTAACACTTGGAAACGTTTTTAGTGTAAAATGTTTCCTTTTTTTGTACTCAAAATTAATTTGAATTTCAGAGTAATGGATAAGGAGGATTTACACAAGGAGCGATTTAATGAATGGGTTGAACCGATTAAGAAACTCTTCTATGCATATGGATTGAAGAACCTAAGCATGGATGACTTAAGCCGCAGTTTAGGCATTTCAAAAAAGACACTCTATACCTATGTCAAAAATAAAGAGGACCTGATTGAAAAAATATTCCTGCATGAGGAGTCAATCGTGTTCAGAAAAAGTGAAAAAATTGACGACATTTCCATCAATGCAATTGAGAAATTATTGCTTATCAGTCAGTTGATACACGATGAATTGAAACAAATTAATCCAATGATTCAATTCGAGATGAAAAAATATTATCCGGCAATTTTTGAGTCCTACATGGAGAAAAAGAGGGTCTTTGTTTTCGAAGGGATGAAAATCAATATGCAACAGGGGATTTCGGAAAAATTATACCGGGACGACATCAACATCGACCTGGTCGCGACCATTTACCTGAACAGTTTTATCGAGCTCCACAATTCGGATGTCTGTAGAATACTGGATGTAGACTTTCTTAAGATTTTTGAAGTGATGTTTGAAAATCACATCAGGGCCATCTCAACTCCAACCGGGATCGCCTATTTTGAGTCAAGAAAAAACGATATTCTGGAATATATTAACACAAATAAAAAATAAGAATTATGTCATTTCCTAACCGTTATCAACTTTTGATAACCATTATTTCACTTTTCCTTGGCGTTGCAAGCGCAGTGGCCCAGGATACATTGCACCTCTCTTTACAGGAGGCAAGACGTTTGGCATTTGAAAACAACACCAACATCAGGAATTCCAATTTGGATATGGAGATTGCAAGAAAGAAAATATGGGAAACCACAGCCATTGGATTGCCGCATATCGATTCGAAAGCTGCCTACCAATTTCTCCCCAACGTACCATCGTTGCCACCCGGCACCATGGGGCCGGGAACACCAGCTATTGAACTTGGGGTCAAGAACAATGTCACTTTCGATGTAACTGCCTCCCAGCTACTTTTCAACGGATCCTATCTTGTCGGTTTAAAAGCCATGAAAACCCTTTACCAACAGACAAACGAGAGTACCGAAAAAATAGTACAGGATGTTAATGAGTCGGTAATAAATACCTACTACATGATTCTGGTTGCCGAAGAGAGCCTCAAAAATCTTCAAAAGAACCTCGACAACGTGAAAAAGACGGAATATGAGATCACAGAGATGAACAAACAGGGCTTTGTTGAAAAAACGGATGTTGACCAACTCGAACTTACTGCCAATAACCTGAAAAATGCGATGAATCAGGTAAAAGGCAATTTAGATGTAGCCAACAAACTTTTCAAAATAATTGTGGGCCTGGATGTGAATAAAAACGTTGCTTTGACCGAATCGCTTAGCGCTGGTCAAGAGCTACCTGTAACCATTACTGCATTGGTCAATGAACCTTTTAACATTGATAAAAATATTGACTACCGTATCATAAAAACGGCTACTGCCCTTTCAAAACTGGAATACCAGAACGCCATAGCAGCCTATATGCCTGTGATTGCAGGATTCTATAACCATACAGAAAAGGCAAATAAACCTGCCTTTGATTTTTCAGTGAAAGATGTCCTTGGGATCAATGTTAGCCTGCCTATTTTCAGCAGTGGGCAACGTATGGCCACAGTTTCACAGAAGAAACTGGCCATCAGCAAAATGGATAATACCAAACAGCTCATGTACAACAACCTGCTGATGCAAGCGGATCAATATCAGACAGATTTAAGGCTAAAATTCGAGAAGTATGAAATCCAAAAGAAAAGTCTGACCCTTTCTGACGAAATATACCAGCGAACACTCGAAAAGTATAAAAACGGGGTATCTTCCAGCATGGACCTGACAACCACCCAAAATCAATATCTTGCAAGCCTTTCCAGTTATTATCAGAGTATTTATGACCTGGTGACAGCCAAAACAAAATTGGAAAAATTGTACAACATCAACCAGGAGATCAATAAATAATAATATTCACCTGCTTGGATATTTTCTTACCAAAGGAAATTTAGAAAGTAAATCAAGAAATTAACAAAAAATAAGCATCAAATGAAAAACGCATTGTTTACCCTGGCCATCCTTGCCACACTGGTCGCTTGCAATCAAAGCAACAACAAAAAAGGAGAATTGGAAAAATTAAAAACAGAACGTGAAATTCTGAATACCAAAATTTCAAAACTTGAAGCAGAAATCAACCCAAATCAACAAAAGGTCGATAAGGCAATCCAAGTGAAGACTTCAAAACTCGAAACGACTCAATTTAACCACTTCGTTGAAATACAGGGTGTTGTTGATGGTGATCAAAATGTTTCTGTTAGTCCTCAAATAGGCGGAGTGGTGACCAATGTTTATGTAAGGGAAGGATCGATTGTCAAAAAAGGTCAGATTTTGGCCACCATTGATGCGGAAGTCCTGAAACAATCTGTGGAAGAGGTTAAAACACAACTGGATATGGCCAACATCATCTACGAGAAACAGAAAAATCTCTGGGACAAGAAAATTGGTAGTGAAGTCCAATTCCTCCAGACCAAAACAAGCAAAGAGTCGCTCGAAAGAAGAATCAAAACTTTGCAGGAGCAAATCTCCATGGCCAATGTCGTTTCTCCCATTAGTGGATCGGTAGAAAGCGTCCCATTGAAAGTTGGACAAATGGCTTCGCCAGGACTACCCACCTCTGTCATTAGGGTAATCAACATGTCATCTGCAAAAATCACGGCAGAAGTTTCCGAAAATTTTGCCTCAAGGATCAAAAATGGCAACCAGGCCTTTGTACGCTTTCCTGATCTTGGTAAAGAGATAGAATCGAAACTTAGCTTTACCAGTCGGTTCATTGATCCGTCCAACCGTACTTTCAAAGTAGAATGCCGCTTTTCGACCAATGACATTGAGCTTAGGGAAAATATGATTGCCTATGTAAAAATCAAAGATTATACCAGCGAAACAGCCATGGTACTGCCAGTAAATCTTATTCAGAGCAATCAGTCTGGAAAATTTGTCTACGTTGCCGCCAAACAAGGGGATAAATTTTCAGCCGTCCGTAAAATCGTGACAACCGGCATGGATTACAATGGTCAGACTGAAATTATTTCAGGTCTTGCATTGGGCGATCAGGTTATAACTGCCGGATACCAGAACCTGAAAGAGGGTGAAGCTGTCATTTTCTAATCGACAAATAATAAAAATATGTCAAAAGATAAATCCTTTATCAAAGAGTTTTTTGCAACCAGCTGGGCTGTAGATAATAAAACGAGCGTTTATGTGCTGATGACCATTATCTCAATTCTTGGTTTGCTCAACTATTACCAGATCCCCAAGGAGCAATTCCCTGAGGTGGTAATTCCATACATCATTGTCAATTCCCCCTATCCCGGAACTTCACCGGTAGACATTGAAAACCTGATTACCCGTCCGATTGAAAAGCAGTTGAAATCCATCGCGGATGTAAAAAAGATCACGAGCAACTCCGTTCAGGACTTCTCCTCCATTGTCGTGGAATTTGATCCGAGTGTTGCTGTCGAATCAGCCAAACAACGGGTTCGGGATGCCGTAGACAAGTCAAAAAGGGACTTGCCAAGCGATCTGCCCGACCAACCACAAATCATGGATGTAAACCTTGCCGAATTTCCGGTTATGTACATCAACATTTCCGGCAATTATGACCTCGACAAACTGAAAAAATATGCCGAGGTAATCCAGGACAAAGTCGAAGGGGTCAAAGAGATCACCCGTGTCGACATTGTTGGGGCTCTGGAACGGGAAATTCAGATAAACTGCAATATTTTCAAGATGCAAGCTGCCCGTGTGACCTTTTCCGATATCGAAGGTGCTGTAGCCAGCGAAAACCTGACAATCTCGGGGGGTACGATTACCATGAACGGGACCAAAAATTCAGTTCGCCTGAAAGGTCAGTTTGATAATGTTCAGGAAATTAGGGACATTGTCGTACATGCCTCGGGAGGCGCCTACATCAAACTGAGCGATTTGGCTGAAGTGAATGATAGCTTTAAAGATCAGGAGAGCTTTTCGCGACTGGATGGAAAAAACGTAATCACCCTGAATGTGATCAAAAAAAGTGGCGCCAACTTGTTGGATGCTTCGGATCAGATTAAGGAGATTGTCTCATCCGTTAAAGGCAAAGAGCTGCCTGATGATCTCACATTAACCATTTCAGGTGACCAAAGCCTGATGACCCGCAACACGCTGGAGGAGCTGAACAATACCATCATCATTGGTTTTATTCTGGTTACATTGGTACTGATGTTCTTCATGGGCTTCACCAATGCCTTCTTCGTCGGGCTTTCAGTGCCACTATCCATGGCCATTGCCTACCTGGTCATTCCGAATATCGGATTTACCATGAACATGATCGTGATGTTTGCCTTCATTTTTGCTCTTGGTATCGTGGTGGATGATGCGATTGTGGTCATTGAAAACACCCACCGGATGCATCGAAGACACGGCGACATACGGGTAGCAGCCAAACTCGCTGCAGGAGAAGTATTCCTGCCCATCCTTTCCGGAACACTTACCACTTTGGCACCCTTTTTCCCATTGGCCTTCTGGCCCGGAATCGTAGGCCAATTTATGCATTACCTTCCTGTAACGTTGATCATTACTCTCTTTGCATCACTCTTCGTTGCTTATATTTTCAATCCGGTATTTGCCGTATCCTTTATGGCCCACGAATATGATTCAGATGCAAAAGCGGAATGGAAACAGACGAAGAAGACTTTACTTGGAATGTTTGCCCTGGCTGTTGTCTTCTATCTCTTCAAATCATTTGGAATAGGCAATTTTATTGTATTTGCGATCCTGATGGTTTTCTTGTACCACTATGTTATTCAATACTGGATCAAGTCATTTCAGGATAAATTCTGGCCAAAATTGATGGCAGGTTACGAAAAACAATTGCGCTGGGTCTTGCATGGTTATCGACCTGTATGGTTGCTTGGGTCCATGATCATCCTTTTCTTCTTCACAGTCATCCTGACAGGAATTGTTAAGCCTAAAGTGCTTTTCTTCCCCGACAGCGATCCCAACAGTGTGATGGTATACGTGAAGATGCCCGGAGGAACTGATCAAAACGTTACTGACAGTGTTACCAGAATAGCAGAGCATCGCGTTTATAATGCTATTGGACAACACAATCCAGATGTTGAGTCAGTGATCTCCAATGTCACTGTAGGAGCAGATGAAGAGGGGTTTTCATCTGCAGGAAAACCATTCAACCGAGGTAAAATATCTATCAATTTTGTGGAATACAAATACCGCACCACCGGAATCTCTACAACCAAATATCTTGACAAAATTCGTGAATCAGTAGCCGATATTGCAGGCGCTGAAGTTACCGTGGGCAAGCAAAAAATGGGACCGCCAACAGGTCAACCAATCAACATAGAGGTAACAAGCGAAAATATGGAAAATCTGGTTGCAGATGCTTTCGCGTTACGTAATTACCTTGATTCATTGAATATCCCGGGTGTAGAAGAGCTGAAAACCGACTTTGAAATCAACTCCCCGGAGGTGATGATCAACATCGACCGCGACCGCGCCCAGAGAGCCGGATTGTCGACCGGTCAAATTGGTTTGGAACTCAGAACTGCCCTCTTTGGGAAGGAGATCTCAAAATTCAAAAAAGATGAAGATGAATTTCCTATTACTTTGAGATATTCTAAGTTAACCCGTGATAATATCAATTCGCTGATCAATCTGAATATCACCTACCGGGATATGAACTCCGGGCTGCTTAGGACCATTCCTCTTTCAACGGTTGCAAAAATCGACTATTCGAGTTCTTATGCCGGTATAAAGAGATTGGATCAAAAACGGATCATAACGGTCTACTCCAATGTGATTTCCGGTTATTCCCCCAATGACATTGTGCCGAAAATCAAGAAACTAGCCAATGATTATCCTTTGCATCAGGGTACTTCCATCAAGCTCACCGGAGAGCAGGAAGACCAGGATGAAACCTCCGCATTCCTGTTGAAAGCAATGATCATAGCATTGGGGCTCATTTTCTTCATTCTGATCACCCAGTTTGGTTCAATCAGCAAATCCATCATCATTCTGAGCGAAGTAATCTTCAGTATAATCGGTGTTTTACTTGGCGTTATCCTCTTTCACATGGATTTAATAATCATGATGACCGGTTTGGGAGTGGTGGCCCTTGGTGGAATCGTTGTTCGAAACGGGATATTGATTGTTGAGTTTTGCGATGAGATGAAGAAGAGAGGCATGAAAACAAGGGATGCCATCGTTCAAGCCGGAAAAACCAGGATAACCCCTGTTGTTTTAACCGCATCAGCTACGATCTTGGGTTTGGTGCCGCTTGCTGTGGGTATGAATATCAATTTTGAAACCCTTTTCACTTCGTTAAATCCACACCTTTACTTTGGAGGTGACAATGTTGCCTTCTGGGGACCACTCTCCTGGACAATCATCTTCGGTTTGAGCTTTGCCACATTCCTGACGCTGCTATTTGTGCCGGCGCTCTATTACATGGACTATATCATCCGGATCAGAAATCGCAGAAGAAAAAATCTAAAGAAAATCAAGGCCACAATTAGTTAATTGATTTTGAAATAGATATATGAAAACAAAAGGGTTCCCAAATTGGAAGCCCTTTTGCTTTTAACATTACTTTTTTACCTTTATGATTGAGCATTCTTCGATAGTACTCAATCACTTAAAATGTACAATATGAAAGCCCCCATCCTCTTTGTTTTGCTTAGTATTTGCCTCATCTCCCCCCAATTTGGACAATCAATTGCCCCGTACAAGGAAAACTCATTACTGGTTAATGGAACTGCCATTCTTAAACAAATCCCTGAAATGCTCACAGCCAACATCACAGTCCGTGTAAAGGGGACGAAATTCAACGAATGCCAGGAAAAGCTGGTCAAAGCCATCGGGCAAGCGACAAACATGCTCGTTAAAAATGGTATTGAAAAAGAGATCATCCATACCAACAGTCTGAATGTATCCGAGAGAAGCGAATATTTATCCGAAGGCCGTACCAAACTTGGCTATGAAGGTAGTTCTTCAGTTAATGTGGAACATCTTTATTCTCAGGAATATGCTAAAAAATTACTTTCTGCTTTGCAAAATGATTCAGTTAATTTTCTTTACAATCTCGATTTTACACTATCCGAGAACCAAAAATGCATGCTTCGTCAAAAAGCAATCAGTTTAGCCATATCTGATGCCAAAGAGAAAGCCGAAGCAATCGCCAAATCTGCCAATCTTCGGCTGGTAAAAATCAACTCCATCACCTTCCTTGACAACAATCAGGGTAGCTATTATGAATCGGATCTGGTTCAGGAAGGCCGGGTAGGTCCAGGGTATATTGCCATGAGCAAATCTGCAGGCCAGACTCCGGCCATTGATTTTAATCCCAAAGAAATTGGGATTAGAAAAAGTGTTACGATAGAATGGCAGATTGAGATGCAAAAATAGGCTATGAACTAGAATCACATTATCATAATCAGGTGGCAATAGATCTGATAATGTTGAGTATCGTCTCCCAACCAATTGAAGACTTATTTATTATTACCAGTTGGCGTTCTTGCATTTAGTCACTTTTTCTATCTATTCCCTTTTGCCCGATTGTGTGTTTTACACAACATCTGACAGTTTTTGGCCTCTGTTGCGCCTCCCTTGCTCCATGCCGATACATGGTCGGCGTCCATTTCTGCCAACTTCCAAATCTTATTCTTATTGGCATCATGTCCAAGGGCACAAAGCGGACAGTTTGATTCACCTTTAGTTTCAGCTTTAGCAGTCTGTGTTGCGTAAACGGATTTCTTCGTTGCGTCATCAAAAACCCGGACATCTAGCAATTTCGTGTCAACAGAACCGCCAAGGATGAATTCAAAAATACCCTTACGATTCTTGACATACGAGTCACCGATGAGATTTTGCACTTCTACAGATACTTTTGCCGGATCATACGCTTCCTTGTGATATGCTTCGTACAATCGCCCCCACTCCAACCCACGCATCTCACTCTCGACATCTTTAAACACGCCGGAAACCCATTCGATCACACTATTGAAATAGATTTTTAATTCAGTAATGTTCGTGTCAAAGCGGTGACGGCTCATATAATCGCTGATGTTGCCTTTGCTCACCCAGTCAAGCGCGCATTCCAGAAACTCCTGCCGGTTGGCGCTGCCTGATACATAGGCGCTCCATTTTTGGATGTTGGAGTTCTGACTGTTACTGAACTCCTCCTTGCCGAGCGTTACAAAAGGTCCTGAGAAGATGGCGTTGAGTAATTCCTGGTTATTGAGCGGAATACCGGCAATATTAATTGTACGAAACCACTGTTTGATTTCGCTTTCCGTGCCTTCACATTCGTAAATGGTTAGTTTCGTTTCCAGTATCCCTGATTGCTTGTCGGCGGCAATACCGCTGAAATATTGCTCCATACCGTTCTCATCCTTGACGGCAAATTTGTTGGTGACGAACCGTCCAAAACTGGTAATGCGTTGTTGTCCATCCAAAACTTCAAATTGATTGTCACTCACTTTAACAAAGTAAATTAAGCCCAGCAGATAGCCCTTGAGGATGGATTCGATGACCGCCACATCTTTCTTACCATCGGCATAAATGTAGTTGCGCTGGTACTCTGGTTGGATGGTCAACTGGCCAGACAAGCCAAACAATCCCTTGCCTTCCAGTTCGTTATACACAAATCCTTCACAAATATCTTTGACAGTGATGTCGGTTTTTAGCGTTGTTTTCATATTGTTTTTTTCTTGATTAATAGACGTGCGTAAGTGGATTTGTACTCGTTTCCAATCTTTATTACACCACGCCTGTTCAAATCCCCATAGTTGGGAGCATCTCTTTCAGTATATTCCTTAATTTTTAACCCTGAATTGTCATCTCTGTCCGTTATACCAACAATCTCAAACTGCTCGGGGGAATATTTATCAAGAAAACTTATTGGTACTCCCATCGCACCTTCGTAATCGCTCGGAATAGCATCGGTAAACGGTACTTCTATGGCATCGTAGTTGTCATAATGATCATAGGATTCTTTTCCTTTAATCTCTTTGTGCTTACTGAACTTCAAGTTATCTCCCATAATCATCAATGGTAAGAATTGGTGACGAAGACCATGATCAAGATTTGTGAACCATCGTACACCTTTAATACGCAAAAACTTCCGCCCCTCTTCATCGATTCTCCAGCCCGCTGCGTTTATTGGATATTCATCAGGCACCTGGAATTCCCTATCACCACTTTTAATACTTGGCCCAAGCCACATTTTGTTTTCCTTAATCAGTGGGAAAACTTCCTTATAGGTAATGGCATTCATATTGCCAATTATTAAAAATTGCTTGCCTGCTTGCATTATCCACGCTAAAAAATCACGGAACAACGAGAAAGGAGGATTGGTAATGATAATATCAGCTTCATCGCGCAGTTTTTTGATCTCTTTGCTTTTAAAGTCGCCATCGCCTGCCAGGTAATGCCACTCCAAATCATTTACGTCTATCTTTCCATCACCAGTTTTGTCATTGGCCAGGGTAAAAATTTTACCGTTTTTGGTGGTTTTGTTATAGTCGAATTGCGGGTCGTTAACTTCGAACAGGGTAGGCTGGTATCCGGTCTTGTATTTTTTACTGTCGGCGGCGTAGCTTGTACTGATCAATTTTTTCAGGCCGAACCGCTCAAAATTTTGGGCAAAAAACTTGGTGAAGTTGCTCCATTCCGGGTCATCGCAAGGCAACAGCACCGTCTTATTCCGAAACACATCGGGGTTGAATTCCAAGTAGGCATTGATCTCTTTCTCGATATCGTGGTATTGTGTGTAGAACTCGTCGTTTTTTGCCTTTTGGGCATTTGAGAGGTTACTGTTGGCCATATATTTTAATTCGTTTATTTTTGCAGTCTTTCACTCAGAATTCTTTAATCCTATGCTTGCTGGTAAGGTTCCGCAAATAACAGCAAGGTGGAATTTAACCGATAAACTCTTTACGAAAAGTCGCTTTTAAATATACTAATTTTCTGTCAATGAATCGGAAATCCCTGGCTTGCGGGTATTTTGCCTTAGCGTATATAATCCGCAGCGAATGCTTGAACAAATTGCTGCATTTGGTCAACTTGTTTCGCGTCATATTGGTCATAATGTCCGTGAGCTGCACTGTTGCGTATGTCAGCCCAACTTGTGATCTGTTTTCTCATTAACTGATTATAAACTTCCTTTTTTGCAAGTTCAACATTTAAAGGTTCAATTGTTAATAGTTTACCCTTTTCGTTTGTTGTCGAAATATCGTTAGCAATTGCCAACTTTCTTAATGTATCTTCCAATACACTTCCTATTATCACAGCAGCTGGGTCTTTATATCCCTCTTTTAGTAGGTGTTCTCCCATCTCAAGGAAGTCCGAAAAAATGTCGGCTCGTAAAAGTTTTTGAATATCATCAAGCAAGCCATTTTCAAGGTCATATTTTACAGCCTCAAGAATGCCAAGTATTTCATATAATAGTTGATAGCTATTAGAATGCAACCACTGCATTTTCAGAGTTTCTCGGAATATATTGAAGGTCTTGTGATATTGGTTGTCTTTGGGATACAGTTTTGAAAACAATTCTCCTGTTCGTACTGTCCAAAAAGTAAATTCTTGAACCTTTTCAGGTTCCATCTCACCAAAATTAGATTTTCCATACTTTATTAATTCCCGTCCAAGGGCAAGAAGTTTTTCTACCTCAGTCACCAAATTGCTTGACCATTTATTCATAGCTTGAAGTTTGATTTAACAATGTCACTATATTGTTACTGATAACGGTTGAGTCAATGTGCAGTAAAGAATTGCGAAAACTAATTTATTTACCAACACCTAAGTTTAAGTGGGGCAGAATGCCTGAATTACCTTTGAATCCCTTATTGCATATAGCCTTTATTAGGCACGGATTATTTTAAATCTTTTCTCATATTCTTTTCAAAATGAAATGGAAGAAATTCCTTTTGACTATCCCCATACGTATAGTATTCAAAGCTCTCATATGGCATTTCATCAATATTAAACTTACAGTACAAATGAGGCATTGGATAGTAATTATCCCCATCAAAGTCAAACTCCATTATGTTAGAAAAAGGAATTCTACCAACAGTGTTGACTCTTAATGATTTATATTTATTCTTTCTATAATCATTATCTTCTTCGACTATGTCCCAATTACCATTCTCATCAATTATTAATTCTGAGCCTTGAAGATAAATCTCTATTCCATTGTGATACAAATCATATATTTCGACCTTAAACCAATCACTTATACCCTGCTTATTTTCATCAAACTCTGGGTAGATATTATTATCAATATTCCTAATAATCATTTCCCCAACATTGAATCTGCAACGAGGCTCGTAAACAATAAGATTTGTAATTGTTTTTATATCCAAGTCTTTTCGAATAAATTGTTTCTCAATTCTTTTTTTCATTCTTAAAGAATGTCGGAGTTGAGTTACACTATTTGTTCTTTCCTTTGGTATGTTAAGCCCAAAATAAGTAAAAAGCAGGTCGTGATGCTCTTTATATAGTTCTGTTTCTATTTTGCTTGCAGACCAAACAATAGCATTTTCAACGCCTTGATTTTTAGCGAATATTATAAAATGCTCATAATGCTTTTTACTAATATCACACGAAATAAAAAGAACCAAATTTTTAAGTTGAAATTTAGTTGACTCTTTTATTTTAACAATAATATTTTCGATTTCCTGTGATGAAATTGATTTATACCGCTTACATTGAAAATACCACTCTTCATCATTGTTGTCAATTCCGAATATATCAATTCCAGAGTCATTCCCTTTTCTTCCATAATGTCTGATATCTTTCCATTCTCTTTGTCTATGAATGATATTTAAACACAAATCTTCAAATCTCAAAGGTTCCAGATCGGAAAAATGAATTCTATTAATCGTTTTTGTTGGACGCATTAGTTTTATAATTTGTGCCTACCGATTAGTGGCTCGGTGTTGAGGCGGTTTAGATTTACTAAAATGTCTGAACTCTCAAGGTAAATTTAATGAAAATTGTTTAGATACCCCTTTCCCCCTCCATAACCAAAGGTGCTTTTTCAAGCAGTTAATACTCTTAATGGTTAGTGCCGTCTTTTATAAAATTGGGTTTCGTGCTTTTTGAGGCATAGTAGGATAAGTGGCTAAATTTCATGTGTCCATAAACCACCATTGGTGTCTCATTTCTTTTCATTTCGTGTATAATCTCTGAAGGAGTTGAAAGTATTTCATACCCATCTTCTCCTTTAGGCTCAAGAAACTGCTGCCTGAAATATTTCGGATTAATTGTATCATCGGGATTTAGGTGAAGCTTTAGTTCTCTCAGAACAGTTCCTCTCCACTCATCAGAAATGTAGGTAAATGATTCTACAGGAATGCTAAGGCGAGGATTTGATACAGTGCCATTTGATGTCGCCACTGCTATGGCACTCACCATATTTAATATAATCTGATATAATTCCTCAGATAAATCTAACTCGTAAATTGTTGTCAATTTAGCGTATTCTGCCTCAACGTATTGGTATAACTCCTCTATAGTTTTTCCTTCATATTTATCGAAGGAAATTCCGACGCTTTCAGAAACTGGACGGATATGCTTAAGCCGAAGCTTTCTAAAATCGACTTCCGGTTTGATCTCCTTCTCTAATTTCTGGCAATAGGTTTTAAAAACATCGTCGCCAGAATAATTATCGTTAAGTACAACGTAAAATTGAAATGTACTAAACAGATCAATGTAGCAAAACAGAACCTTTTTATCTGGTCTATTCTGCTCTGTAAAAAGAATCAGAGTATGACTTGGATAATAGCGCTCCAAAAATATTCTATTTTGTTCTATCATCATATCAAAGACTCCAATTGGGAAAAATGGCAATATACAGTCAGTATTTATGAGTTTTTTTGCCTTTGTATCCAACGTTCGAAGCAATTGTGTGCGATTTATCCCGCAATAAATTGCGAATTCTGTGGCGATTTTAATATAGCCCATGAGCCATTTCGCATTGAATTCATTAACACCTTCGCTAAAATATAGACCGATGTTCTCATCGTCAGCAAACTCGGTTATCTCCTCAATAGAGTAATGCTCTAACGGCAATTCCTGCGCTAATAAAGTTCGGCGAACATGCTCTTTGTATTGAACCATTATAAATTGGTTAGCATATATACAAACTCTTTTTTTTACTTCGTCGATCTCAAAATGGGGTTTCTTAGCTGTTATTCTACCATCTTTGTAGACAATTTCTTTTCCAGAAACCATGTGTCTACCTTTAACTTCATTACTTATGTTACGATTTCTTTCTTTGGCGAGCTTGCTCTTCATTTTTTCCGTAAATAACTTAAAGAGCGAAATAAATTCCGTGTCGATTTCATCGTTCAATTTACTACCACATGATTCACAGAGAATCCCGTCTGTTTTCAATCTACCGCCGAGTGCATTTTGTATAATATGCTCTTTGTGTCTAAATTTAGGTTTAAACGTGAACTTTTCCGGATTCCGTTCGTGGTCATCCTTATTGACCATTAATTCGTTACATAAGAAACAATTAGTCATTTACTTATTTTGAGATAGATGTACAAGGCACATTAAAAGTATGAGGGTCTGTTTGCATTAATTGTTTATAAATGATATATAAGTACAAAAAAACCATACATATACAACTAATGCGGTTTGTATTGTTCAGGTTCATATTGTTGGCAGCAATAAAAGTAATAAAATAAGTACTTTACCATTGTAATTTGTGGAAATTTTCAAGTCACTCGCCTTGTTTAAAAAAGAACACCCATCATCCTCCTTTACATTCAAGACATAGTGGGTTTGCCATTTCAAAACCGCGAGCAGCTTTCAGCAGGTTGAGCTTGGTGGACAAAAGCAGAATATTCAGGGATTTGAATTTTACCTTCAATTTCGGTAACTTTATATAAAGCGCAGAAATAGGAATCTACGAAGAGATATTTGATCATGATTAGACCACAAACAATCCTCAATGATGGTTTTACTATTATCAAAGAGTTCGCCAATGGAGGACAAATTAAAATACATGTGGAGGTTGATAAAAATAAGCACGACTATCAAGACCTGTTAACTATTTCCAGAGAATTTGCTCGAATGGGCAAAGTTGTTCTGATATTACCCCGCTTACACTACAAGGATGAAAGGTATAGTGTAATCTTTAGAAACCTGATTGGAACAAAATATGAAAGAAAATGTCCGGACCTCAGCATCGATGGGTGTTTTTATGAATTTGAAAGTTATATTTCACCATTTAAAAAAGATAAAATTGGCAGAATGATCAGTCAAGGGATAAAACAATCATCCCGCATAATTATCAACAACAATAAAGGATGTTCAGACCGGTTTATCAAACGAAATGTATTCGACCGACTAAACATTGGACAGATCATTGATGAAGTATGGTTGTTTGAGAGAGGAAGAGTGAGATTATTGACAAAAAACAAAGGGTAGCGAACTACCCTTTGCAGTGCGACGTGCCGTGGCACACGCTAAGAAGCCTAAACTTCTATGTCACAAATATACGGCAGGAAAAATCAAAAGTCAAATAATTGAGGATATATTTTACAGTTTCACTTTTTTGACAAATCAACTACGACTTATTTGGCAGGTATTGCACCTCGAGAGCTAATAACTTTTCCAAAGTTCAAAACTTTGGAAAAGCATATCGTCAAGTTTGAGGAGAAGAAATAAGCGATTCTAGAAGCGCTTAATCAGGCTGCAATAGATCTGATGGTACTTGTTTTGTTTTTCAAAGGTTCCTTCGTAATTGACCGACATGGAAAATTTCCTCGAGAATTGATAGGATAAATCTGCCTCACCGATGTGTTCCAGGAGTTTAGAAGATGATATGAGGTAGTTGTAATCGACAAACCGATAGTTAAGTCCACAGTTCATCTTGCCATTTAAAAAGTCCTTATCAAATCTGATGCCATAAACTATACCATCTACATAACTTGTTTTCAAGACATTGACATTAAGGGTCGTCGAAATCTTTAAGGCTGAAAACTGAGAATAGTTAAACATCCCATTGAAGTTTTTGGTTGGTTTGCTATCCCCTACCCGATCCCAGTAACTCGAAGATAATCCGATACTCATGTAATTGACTGGCCGGTAATTGATTCTCAATTGTACACCTTGACGGGTGGCATCAGCAAGCATTACGTCAATGTAGTTTTTAAATGTCTCATAATAAATGATATTCTTGCGATTGTCATAAGAGGTTGAAACAGATAATTTTCTTGATATCCTGTAGTTTAGCATAAAATATAAACTAGTCAGTGACAGTTCGTTAGATGGAGTTCCGTTTACCATTTTATATAGGTCAACCTCCGATGAGAGAAACAGGTTCAGGTTTTTGAAAAGCGAATTATCTTGCTGAAAATAGATAAACCTACGGTCGGTATTTCCTGAATTGGTCTGATTGAACCCAGCCAGGGAGGTTTGCATGACGCCGTTGTCATTCTTTGCCAAATGTCCAATAAATGCGCCATATTCCAAAAGTTTCGCATTAAAACTGTAATCCACGTAATCAGGTCGAAAACCTCCAACCGCACCCCAGAAAAAATGGTCGAAGTTCATCTCAAACTGAACCCCGTCTATAGCCCCAAGACTGGATATGTTGGGATTTACTTTCCTGCCCAGCCAAATTGTTGTTTTATTATCCGCTTCATACTTCAGGTTCAGGTCGTAGATCTTCAGTGCATTGAAAATATTGCTTTTAACAGGCGCCCAATCATTTAGCTTATGGGAAAACGAGATGTAGGCATCCAGTGAAATCCGCGAATCAGAAAGATTAGAGGCGTTCATTGACCAGATATACCTTAATCGGTTGCTGTTTCCCGACTGCAAATTGGAGAGATTGGTATAAGAGGAAATCTGTACCCGACCATCGATTCGCTCCTTCTTAAAAATTGGGGACTGCCCGGTTTTTAAGTTCACGCGTTGCGAACTATCAGCAAACATAGCGTGCGACTGTTCCCTTTGCATCTCTTGCACAACAACAGCCTCTTCCTTCGTAACAATGGCAATCACCTTATCACCGACTTTCAATTTTTCTGAACTTACCGGTTTCCCTACACAGGAAACTGATGAAGCATTTTCAACAGACAAAACGGGCACAAGAATTTCATTTTTCCTGATATAAATTTTATCCCCGATTTTGATTCCTTTGGCCGATAAAAACTTGACATAGATATTTTGAGCTGTCTGGTAGGTGACAGCACCTTCAATCTCAATCTTGCCATTCTGGGCATAAATGATTGTGATACTTAACAACATTAGCATTAATAAAAACGCAATTCTCATCAATTTTAACCTCATTTCAATAATTAGATCTACCCTAACAGATAATATTAATTGTTTCCTCTGGGATGGCAAGTGTAGCAAGATGTAGGCGTGTATGCATAGTTTTTTACACCCTTATGGTCATTGTCAACCGATGTTTTATTACTGTGCTCATGACACACAATACAAGTAAAAGCTGCGTAGTTGGTGGCAACATTGTGGCAATCGGAGCAGAGTGTCCATTTACCATTGTGTTTCCCGCTATTGATTGGAAAATACTGGGCATCATGATTATACGTAGATGGAGTCCATGCTGTGGTTGAATGACATATTTCGCAATTGGTGGGAAACTTTGCCCCAAGATGGTTCGGATTTGTCGTGGCATTGTATTTGGCTGCATGACAGGTGAAACAGAGTGTAGATGTTCCCTTAAATCCAGTGGTATGGCATTTCGCACAGACAACAGTCGTATGCGCTCCGGTCAGTGGGAATGCAGTCGTTGCATGGTTGAAAATATTTTCCAGCCAATTGTTCTGCGTGTGACAAATCGTACAATCTGTCGGATACCCCTGTGCCTTGTGATTTAGCGCAGTATCATAATTACTCTGATGACATCCAACACAGGTCTGTGGGGCCGTTGTGACATTGCCTTTGTGGCAATCTGAACACTGGACAATATTTTTGTGTGCCCCTTTCAATTCATAACCCGTGGTAGTATGGTTAAATTGGGATGGTTTCCAGGATACCGGGGTATGGCATTGGGCACACTCCTTTGGGATACCGGCAGCAACGTGTCCTGGTAACTGGGAACTGGTATACACCGGTAAATGGCAGTTGCTGCATACATTGGAAGTCCCTTTAAATCCTACAGTATGACATTTTGAACATAAAACTGTTGTATGGGATCCGATTAGTGGGAATGCGGTGGTGGCATGATTGAAATTATTCTCCAGCCAATTGTTCTGGGTGTGGCAAATGGTACAATCGGTTGGGTATCCCTGGGCTTTGTGATTCGGAGCTGCATTATAATTGGCTTGATGGCATCCTATGCATGTCAATGACGCAGATGTCAGGTTGCCCTTGTGGCAATCGGAACACTGGACGATATTCTTATGTGCTCCTTTCAGTTCATAACCAGTGGTAGTATGGTTAAACATAGAGGGTTTCCAGGAGGCAGGGGTATGACACTGGGCACACAACTGGGGTATGCCTGCAGCAACGTGACCCGGCAACTGAGAGCTGGTATAGGCCGGTAAATGGCAACTACTGCAAGCTGTTGGCGTTCCTAGGTATCCGTTCACATGGCAGATGGAACAAAGCACCTTGGTATGTGATCCGGTTAACGGGAAATTGGTTGTACTGTGATCAAAACTGCTTGATAACCAATTTTCCTGGGAATGGCATTTTGCACAATCAGTCGAGAATCCGCTTTGTTTGTGACCAGGAGCAACATCGTATTGTGCCTGATGGCAACCAATACAAACCTGAGGGGCTGTAGTGACATTTCCTTTGTGACATGAAGAGCACTGAACAATCAATTTGTGGGCACCCTTTAATTCATACCCGGTTGTTGTATGGTTGAAAGCCGATGGTTTCCAGGATGCCGGTGTATGACACTGGGCACACTCCTTGGGTATGCCTGCCGCAACGTGCCCGGGTAGTTGAGAGGCAGTATATGCTGGCAAATGGCAACTACTGCAAACAGTCGGAGTTCCTTTAAAGCCGACCGTATGACATTTCGCACACAAAACTGTTGTGTGGGCACCTGTCAACGGGAAACTTGTTGCCGCGTGGTTAAAACCGTTCTCCAGCCAGTTATTCTGGGTATGACAAGTCAAACAATCCAACGGATAGCCCTGGGACTTGTGATTTGGGGCCGTATCATATTTTGGTTGATGGCATCCAACACATGTTTGAGGTGCGGTGGTAACATTTCCTTTGTGGCAAAGGGAACATTGAACCAAAGTTTTGTGCGCCCCTTTTAGTTCATAGCCTGTGGTTGTATGATTGAAAGTGGATGGTTTCCATGCGACTGGAGTGTGGCATGTTGAACAATCCTTTGGAATGCCGGCGGTCACGTGGGCCGGTACTTGAGAACTGGTGTATGCTGCCAGGTGACAATTGCTGCAAACAGTTGTTGTACCCGCAAGGGTGGTCAAATGGCAATCTGCACAATTGGCTTTTGTGTGGGCACCTGTTAATGGATAATTGGTTGTGGAATGGTTAAAAATATTCTCTACCCAGTTGTTTTGTGTATGACACTTCATGCAATCTACCGGATAATTTACCTTTTTATGATTTGGCGCAATGTCATACTGGACCTGGTGGCAACTTAAACACTCCTGCTTTGCTGATGTTAAATTTCCTTTATGACAATCAGCGCATTGTATTACATTCTTGTGACCTCCCTTTAGTTCAAAACCGGTGGAGAGATGATTGAATATTGATGGTTTCCATGCGTTAATGTTGTGGCAGGTTTCACATTTGACCGGGATTCCGGCTTCAACATGCTTAGGGGTTTGCGCAGCCGTGAAATGTTTGTTATGACACGAATTGCATTCTGTCGAAATCTTGGTGTAATGGGTTGTAGTATGACATTGACCGCATCCCACATTATGTCCGCCGGTTAACGGGAAAAAATCGTGGTTGATTAATCCTGTATTCCAACTGTTTGAATTCTGATTGTGACATTCCAGACAGTCGGTAGAGTACTTATTGGTTACATGGTTAGGACTCGTTGTTTTTTGAAAATCACTGAGGTGACAACTGACACATTCAATTCCAAGTGGCTCAAACTGAAAATTAGAGGCAGATTTATGACACTTTGCGCAATCAACCGTTTTGTGGGCGCCAAGAAGCGGAAACCTGGTCTTTTGATGCATGGCTGTAACATCACTGATAATCCATGTTTTCGGACTGTGGCACTTTTCGCAATCCTTTCCTAGCGTTTGATTGTGGGCATCGGTGTGGCAATCAATACAATTCCTCCTCCCATCCTTAAATGTTAGCGTAAGATGGCAATCTTTGCAATTGACCACTGTATGCTGACCAACCAACTTAAAATCAGTATTGTCGTGGTTAAATTTTATATCAGTGGTATTAACTTTCCAACTATTGGAAGTATGACACTGGGCACAATCGATCCGGAAGGCTTTCCCGTGAGGTGATGTCTGCCCCTGCACACCGAAAGCCATCATCAATATGACTATTGTAAGTGACAAGTTGCGCATAATATCTCATTAAATTTGTAGTTAATATATCTGATATTCCCATCTATCATGGGTTTATGACATTTTATACAGGCTACATCTTTGTGACCTCCATCTAACTTAAAGCGCGTCGAATTATGGTCAAATTTTTCCGGT
This sequence comes from Prolixibacteraceae bacterium, assembly GCA_023228025.1. Taxonomy (GTDB): domain Bacteria; phylum Bacteroidota; class Bacteroidia; order Bacteroidales; family Prolixibacteraceae; genus CAINVV01. The sequence goes on from JALOCD010000038.1 coordinate 24,825, forward strand.
TTCCAGTTTTCAAAGCCATGGCACCTCAGGCAAGTCAGCCCATTGTTTTCGCCGAATTGAGCGTGATGCACGTCATTGTGACAACTTTCACAATTGGTTTTCAAATCATTAAATATTTGACTTACAACATTTTCATTATTCATTTTGAAATGACATCTCCTGCACGTCAGAGCGGAATGCTTCCCCTCAAGAGCGAATGAAGTAAGTTGATGGTCAAATTTTACCTCGCTCCATACCGATGACCGGTGGCAATTCTCACACTTTTGAGAAGGGTAGAATTTAGCGTCAATCAAATTCTGATGAATATCTTTGTGGCAATCAACGCAACGTTCGCCAATCCCCCTGAAATTCCAATCCTTTTCCCTTTTATGGCATTCAAAGCAGGGTGTTGCCAGATGGGCCCCATCCAGTTTGAATTTGGTCAAGTTGTGCCTTTCAAATGAATATGAAAATTTGGTAAATCCAGTAACATCATGACATTCTGAACAATCTGGAGATTTTCCATCCTTCATGAATTGATTTTTATGGTAGTCTTTGTGACAATCGGTACAATTTTCATGCTTGACCGGCGCTGTTATGCTTAATTTATGGCATAATTTACAAGCTACCTGACCATGTCGTCCTTCCAATAAATACCCTGTTTTGCTATGGTCAAACTGGCCACTGCTTTTTACTGTCTGGAATGAGGTTTCTACATGACATTGTGTGCAATTTTGGCCAAACTTGCTTTCATGCGGATCTTTGTGACAGTTCACACAATTCGGAAATTGTAGGCCTGAAAATTGTTGAAAGCCTTTACCGTTTCTGACGCTTTTGGGGTGGCATTTCTCACAGGAAACTTCAGTATGTTTGCCTTTTAACTGATATTTTGCCCTGGTATGGTCGAATTTTGAGGCTGGTTTGAAGGCATCGGCAACATGGCAATTCAAACAGTTCACGGAAAGCGTCTTCTGGTGGAAATCTTCATGACATGTCAAACAAAGATCGTTCAATCCCAAAAAGGTCTCTTGTTTGCTTTTAATCTGTTTATCAGCAATATTCTCCTTTTTGTGACAGTCCTGACAATCTTTTTTTGCATGTTTTCCAACCAATTTGTATCCGGTATCGCCATGGTCAAATTTATCTTTGATCAAATGGACAATATCATAATTTCGACCGTAATGGTCGCTGTGACAAATGGTACAATCCTTGCCTTTTACTTTGGAGGAGGCGTGAAATCCTTTTGATTCATCCACTCGTTTCTTGATCTCTTTGTGACAATCAAGGCATTTCTCGTTCGAAACTTTTGCACCCAAGGTATGACACAAAGTACAATTGGCCATTCCTTCCAAATGGGCATGTACCTTGGCAAGATCTCCGGGAGAAATTTGAGCCATTCCTCTCATTGACACCATTATGACACATAAAATAACGATTGTAAAATGCAAAAATCTGCTCCTTATCATACCGAAATCAACTTTTCATTCAATTACTTTTCGTGCTTTAAAATTGCCTCTCCAAATTTTTTGGTAATCCTGATTCCAATCTTTTCAAGAAATTGAGTTGGCAATTCCCCTCCGGCAAAAATGTAAACCTGATCGTTCTCCAGAACCAATTCGGTTTCCTGATCTTTCACCCGGATTTTAACCTGATGGTCCTCAATTTTTGTCAGGTTGGAATTAAACAGAACCTTAATTTTATTATTTGCAATTGCTTCCTTTATTTTTTCACTGTTTTTGGGCTTCAATCTCCCAAAAACTTCGCTTCGATAGGAAAGTGTTACTTGATTTTGATCGGCAAGAAGCAATGCAGATTCAATGGCTGAATCCCCTCCCCCAACGACCAAAACCTTTTTGCCTTCAATAAACTCAGGCTCAAGCAAACGGTAGGCCACTTTCATACTCTCTTCACCCTCAACGTTAAGTTTTCGCGGTGATCCCCTCCTCCCAATGGCCAGCAATACCTTCCGTGAGGTAAATTCATCCCCATTCAATGTCTTGGTAACAAAATATTTTTCGGTTGGTGTGATCGACTCAACTTTTGCATTCTCTTTCAGGTTGATCTCATTTTTAGAAAGAACTTCATTCCAAATATTCAGTAGCTCCAGCTTGCTCGTTTCGAATAGTTTAACCTTACCATGCAAGGGCAGGTCCATGGCGGAGGTCATTACAATTTTGGAGCGCGGAAATGTAAAAACAGTTCCGCCCAAACTATCCTGTTCAAGTGTCAATGCACTGATTTTATTTTTCTTGGCAGTCAGTGAAGCAGAAATTCCAGCCGGTCCGGCGCCAACAATGATCAGGTCATAATCGGCATCAACATTCTTATCGATCTTTTTGGAAAGGTTTTCTACAGCCTGTTTACCCTGCTCCACAGAATTTTTGATCAGGCCCATTCCACCCATTTCACCGGCAATGTACACGCCGGGAACATTGGACTCAAAAGTTTGATCAACATGCGGAAGTTCAACGCCACGCTTCTCCGTACCAATATAAAGTGTGATGGCTTGGACCGGACAAGCGTGAAAGCAAGCGCCATGTCCAACACAATGGGAAGCATTGATGATGGTGGCCTTCCCATCCTTGATACCAATAATATCCTTTTCCGGGCACGCTGAAATGCAAGCGCCACTTTTAATGCAACTGTTTACATCAATCACCGGATGCAAGGTAACAGGCTCGTGCAAACCCTCCTCCTTGGCAATGGCGATCTTTTCCTCGACAATGCGGGAGTCTCTTTTCTGCTTGTACAAATAGTAGGCTATAATGACCACAATGAAAATTGTAACAGACAGATAAATGACCAATTTTTCAAATAGTACTTCCATGTCTAAAATATCCATTTATACCCAAAAGTGACTGCCACAACTACATGAATGATCATGACCACCAACATGATAAACGCAAATGGTAAATGTGCCACGTGCCAATAGGCGAAAAGCTTTTGCATCGTAACCAACCGCCCTATCCGCTTCTTTAAACCCAATTGGCTCCTGTAGAGCTGTACAATTTCCCTTGCTTTTTTATGAGGAATTCGTTGACTTTTTAGTTCACCTCTCAATTTTCTTAGTGCAAGGCGTTCTTCCCGCCTTCGGCCAAAAAAACTTTTTTGATTCTTTGTTTTATCAGGAACATTATCGATCAATTCATAAATGCTCTCATCCAAAGTAATGGTTTGCCTGAGCTGTTTATTCATTTCAGACTTTTGATCCTCTATTTCAAGTAGAGTAAGCTCCTGACCTTCAATGGATCTCGGAATTTGGAGATAAATATACCGCCCAATGATGCCACTCAGAAAGACTGCAACCATACTCCAAAAACTAACAGCTACAATTCCGCCAAACTTAAAGGTTGTATGAAAGAGAATAAGAAATGGCCCCAATGTACAGAGGAAAATATGAAACTCCAGCCAATGCTTAAGAATCCCTATTCTTGAAAATAAACGCACCCTTTTTCTAAACATGTAAGAAAGGACACCAAAAAGTATCAGTAGGGAACCGACAATGCCCAGGCCATGGCCAACCAATCCGCTAGCTTTAAAGGATTGGTTGAGTGGATGGAAATGCCGCTCTTCCAATGGAATTGAATAATAATCAAATCCCAGATATAGCAGAACTGATACTGTAGAGGCGACAATTACAATAAGTGTGGTTATTACAATTTGATGAATAGTTGAGTCTTTCAATTTCATGATCATTCAGGAATTCAGGCTAATTATCTTATTATTTGTGTCTTATAAAGTGAAAATAATATTTTTATTTGGAAAAAACAAACAAAAAAGGTTCAAAGATATTGATCATAAGTAACCATATCTCGCCGTAAATCTAAGGGATTGAAATATATTTGTATACATAATTTCATCCAAAAGGATTTGTTTCAAATTATATGGTACAATTCAAATTTTCAAAATCAAATAAATCAATTTTACAAACAAAGATTTTACAGTATTATACCTTGCTGTAACAAAGCATTTTAGAAAATTTTATAAAAATCAAATCCAATGGATTCTTAACCAATTTATTTTCAGTATAAATTAATCCAAATAGTATATTTGTAATGATTCCAATTAATATTTCAACGAAAAACAGATCGTGTTCCTGAATTTTAATGATTTTTGGAAAGTTAGGTCAACCGGCAAAATTAGAATCGTTTTTAATAACCACTCACGCTATTTTTTTGTTTTATTTAGAAAGATTGTCCCTGTTTTGGATGCAAATTTCTTATATTGTTGCTCTGAAACGGACTATTTATTCAAAGGCAATGAGCTTGATTGTAAATAGCCAATTTAAGTGGTTCTAAAATAACCGGCGAATCAAAATTCGATGAATTAATTGCATATAGCAATTCAAAAGCAAGTAACAATCAAATGCAATAGTATTGCTGTTCAAGATGTTCCGAAACGATAATGACTGATGAAAATTTTACTGACAGGCGCAACCGGATACATTGGGAAAAGACTGCTCCCTGTTCTATTGGAGCAAGGTCATGAGGTGATTTGCTGTGTCAGGGACAAAAACCGATTTCCCAACGGAGGAATTTACAAACACCACAACATCTCCCTTTTCGAAATTGATTTTCTCAAAGAGTTGAATCCTGCAGAATTCATTCAGCCAATTGATGTCGCCTATTATCTGATCGATTCGATGAGCAACAAGAGGGACGATCCCGGTTTTCATAACGATTCCCCGGCCATCAATTTTGTCAACCTTATCAAGCAGACTACGACCAAACAGATCATCTACCTTGGAAGTCTTACAAATCATTTGACGACCAATAATTCCTGTTCAAAAAATAGTATTGAAAAAATTCTTGAAAATAGCGGAATACCCGTGACCTCCTTTAAAGCAGAAATCATTGTAGGATCAGGCAGCGCCAATTTCGAAATCATACGCGATCTGGTTGAACTGCTACCGGTAATGATTGCTCCCAGATGGATCAACACCAAAAGTCAGCCCATTGCCATCCGGAATGTGCTTGAATACTTGAGCGGCGTTGCGTTAAAGCCGGAGACCTATGACAAATGTTATGAAATTGGAGGACCTGATATTTTATCCTTTAAGGAGATGTTGCAACAGTTTGCCGAAGTCAGGGGCATGAAACGATACATTTTTTCAGTCCCATTGAAAGCCACAAAATTCTCTGCCTATTGGGTCAATTTGATTACTTCCACCTCATACAGACTTGCCAGACAGTTGATCGACAGCATGAAAAAAGATGTGATTCCAATTTCCAATGATTTAAACAAACTGCTAAACATTCAATTGATATCCTATAAGGAAGCTGTTAAATTAGCCTTTCAGCGGATAGAACAAAACAATGTAGTTTCTAGCTGGAAAGATTCGCTTGTATCAAGTTATGAGGACAATTCATTGCTCGAACATGTCAAGATTCCTACAAAAGGATGCTACCGGGACAGGAGAAAAATTGAAATTACTACCAGTGTAGACCAGGTCCTTAGCAACATGTGGTCAATTGGCGGAGAGCGAGGATGGTATTATGGCAACTGGCTTTGGGATATCAGGGGACATCTGGATAAATTATCGGGAGGAGTCGGCTTACGAAGAGGCAGAACCAATACAAATTCAATCCACACCGGCGACACCCTTGACTTTTGGCGGGTATTGGCAGCCGACAAACAAAACAAAAGATTGTTACTCTATGCGGAGATGAAACTCCCAGGAGAAGCTTGGCTGGAATTTAAAATCATTCAAAAAAGCGGAAAACCTTTTCTTCAGCAAATTGCCACCTTCCGTCCTGTTGGCGTAGCAGGACGACTCTACTGGTATGCCGAATATCCATTCCATCTGTTTATTTTCAGGGGAATGGCTAAAAACCTGATCAGCTTCAAAAACAATTCTCAAATAGTGGAAAGCCAATAATCATAAAAATAAACACAAAAAAAGGAGGCGCTAAACCTCCTTTTCTCAAAATCATTAAGCAGATTATTTTTTAACCTCAGCCTTTTTCTCTTTTGCTCCGGCAGCTTTGTCACCGCAACAAGCTTTTTTGCATTCCTTTGAACAGGCTTTGCCATCTTTGGTACATTCTGTTTTGGCGGCTGGTTTTACCGGATCTGCTGCAAAAGCAGGAGCTATCATCGCTGCACAGAAAACGAATGACAATACAAGAGCTAATTTTTTCATAACATCAATTTTACTGTTTATTTAAATCCAAAATAAATAAAAAAAATGACTCGTTCAACAAAGGATGATGTTAATACGATGTTAAAAATTAAAATCATTTGAATTAGTTAGTAATTTTGTTGGCATGAGCCAACTAAAAAGAAGAATTCTGGTTTTTATTGCACTCTTGTCAATCTTGCTTTTACTGGGATTACAGGTTCACTGGCTGCTATACTCTTATCGGATTGAAGAAGCCCTTTTCAGTAAAAGCGTAAGGGTTGCCCTCAACCAATCCATTGCGACTTTGAGCAAAGATGAGGATATGTGCCAATCTATGCAAAAAAGTATCTCCTGCGACAGTTCATTCAGGGCCAGCAGGAACCATCCACCCCATGTCTGGCAAAATCTTGATCGTCAAATCAGGGACGAACTCGCCTTGTATGATATAGACCTGGATTATGACCTTGCGATCTTCAAAGGAAAAGACACACTGAAAATCAGCAACCTGGATCAATTGGTTGGTACATCCTGTTATCGGCTTAGTTTAAAAAATGCCCTTAAAGTTTCGGATACGGAAATAGGGGTTATATTCCCAAACCGCTACAAATTTTTCATGCACCGCATGGGACTGATGTTTACTGGATCGGTTCTCTTAATATTACTCATCGGTTTTTCTTTCGTCCTTGTGATTCGATACTACTTGAAGGAAATTAGTCTTTCAAATAACATCAAAGAGATGGTCAACAATCTGGCCCACGAGTTTAGAACCCCTATTTCCAGCATCTCCCTTGCCGCAAAAATGATCAATCAGACGCCTGAGGCCTCCCTTAATTCAAAAATCCGAAAATATTCGGATACAATCATCGAAGAGAACAAACGTCTGCAACGACAATCCGACCATATCCTTCAACTCGCGGCCATAGAGCAAAACAACCTGGAATTCAAGTTTGAAACCCTGGATTTAACCAATATTATTGAAGAGGCGATCCGGTCCATCGAAATTCATATCGAGCAATGTGAGGGGAAAATCATTCGAAAATATGATGAAGGTTTGTTTCTCGTGCGTGGCGACCACAATGAACTGGTACATGTCCTAATGAACCTGTTTTCAAATGCATGTAAGTACTCACCCAATTTGATTGAAATTACCATCTTGCTGAAAAACACGAACAAGGGTGTCCAGCTCAACATAATAGATAAAGGAATTGGCATGGCTCAAGGCGAAAAGCAAAGAATTTTCGATAAGTATTACCGAATTCCATCAGGTAATCAACACGATACAAAAGGATTTGGGATAGGCCTTTATTATGTGAAAGAAGTTCTTAAGGCACATCACGCGTCAATTGAAGTTGAAAGTGAACCAGGACAAGGAAGCAATTTTGCCATCCTTTTCCCAAAAGAGCAGGGTAAAGATGGAACAAAAAATTAGAATACTACTCGTCGAAGATGACCAAAGCCTCGGTTTCCTGATGACTGAATTCCTCTCCTCCAAGGGTTTTGAGGTTACTTTGTGCAAAGATGGTATATCCGGATGGAATACATATAATACCCAACAATTTCAGTTTGCAGTCCTTGACGTGATGCTACCCGGACTGGATGGCTTCTCTCTGGCAAAAAACATCAGGGAAAGCCGATCCGGTATCCCAATCATTCTTGTTACCGCCCGATCGATGAAGGAGGATAAAATTAAGGGTTTTAATCTTGGTATAGATGACTATATTACCAAACCGTTTGATGAAGACGAACTTTTCTGCCGTATACAGGCCATTCTGAATAGGATAGATTCAAGACAGGTTGCCGACAAGAAAAAGATTCAATTGGGCAAATATTCCTATGAATTCCAAAATCAGTCGCTGAATATCAATAACGAATCAAGGAGGTTGACAGCAAGGGAAAATGCAGTGTTGTACCTCCTAATTCAGAATTCGGGTCAGATTGTTAAAAGAGAACTGATTCTGAACAATATCTGGGGAACCAGCGACTATTTTTCGGGTAGAAGCCTGGATGTCTATATTTCAAAATTGAGAAAATATATGCAGGACGATTCCAACATTGTGATAGAGAATATTCCAAAAGTTGGTTTTCTTTTTCAGGTCAAAACCGGTTATCTTTTATCAAACCTTTGATCTTAAATTTCTTCCCTTAATCAAAATTATTTCTTCCGGTAGGCGAGCCACCACACCAGGAACCCGCTGAATAGCACGATGAGCAATGTTAATCCCATCAATGGAACATATAGTAAGTAGAATGGTCCAACCATATGTTCAAAGATCCTGCCGGTATGGATTTCCAGCGCAGCATTCCACAGAGAGATCGGTGTATTAAGAAGGATTTTATCCGGCATGGACGGGAAGACTGAAGTTGTATTTGCCGGGATTACCCCTTTATTGTAATCAATCCAGTAAGTCAAGCCTTCGCAATCGTGAACAATCCCTGCTACCATATTCTGACCTACCGGCCGACTCATTCCCCTGGGGGATTCGGCAGGCAATCCGGTAATATAATCTACAACTGTCCCGGAAGAGGTATCCCAAACAAACAATCCGCTAAATGAACCAACCAGGAAACGTGTTTGATCAACGGACTCTAATACGTTGCATCCCATAATACTTACAATTGGCTGAGTATCTGTAGGAACCAATTCTCTGGAGAGATTCCGGTCCGCAAAGAAAAATCCCTCAGATGTAAAGACCAGAAACCTGCCTGTCTCTTTGTCCCACAATATTCTTCGCAATTTATCCTGCCATGGATTTTCGGTATCCAAATCAGAATATGGAACGATTCGGACCATCGTGGAAGCAATTGGAATTAAAAGAGGAGGCCTCAGAAACATTCCAGCAGTCGTATTAACCAAAAGAAAAAGTGCAAAAATATATCCTATCAGATTGTGCCACTTCAAATTCCATTTTTTTGCCGTAACAGTTCCTGAAAAGGATCGGTTGGATCTTTTCAGCCGGCTAATCAGTTTGGGAAATAGAAAATGTAGTAATCCCGTAATGGAGAGAAATATCAAAACCAGGGCAAGCAGATCGACAAAGAGCATTCCCGCAAATCCAAAAAGTTCTCCGCTGTGCAATTCCCATAAGGTAAGAAACAAGGTCGTTTGCCGTTTATATCCTTGCTTTGGCGGAATGGTAAGTTTCTGAAGATGTACTAAATCTGTTGTGAAGTACAGATAATCCCTGGTTAGAATGAGCAATGAATCTCCTTTGACAGTTAAATCACTTATCCGCTCCTCCCCTTTGGGCATTCGGAATTCCGCCCATTGTGCAGGAACACGACTGTTTGTAAAAACTCCAAAATGAGTTCCTGCTACCAATCTGTCCCTGAATTTTACGATGGAATAAATTTTACGCTTGTCAATTCCACCCGGGAAGCCCTGGTTGCAATCCTGAAAGACAGACCGTTCACCCGTCGCCATCCAAACACCAATGTTCCCATAAAGTAGCAAAGAGTCATTCCCAATCGGCAAAGAGGACCTTACTGCCGCGAGGTTCCAGTTATTGTATTGATAATTGGAAGGCATCCATTTGCGGGAAATATCTACCGTGGAGATAAGATCACGGTGATTGAGAAGGATTCCGGAAAAGGCAAACAATAGCGTAAATAGGGATACAACTATACCAGGCCATTTGTGGTATTTCTTAATTTTTCTGATCCATTTTGCCTTTATCGGGGACATTTTAATACTTTAAAAGAATGAGTACAAATAAAAGACAAAAAAGTCTTTTATGAAAGTTTTTTCGAACTTATATGAAGGATAATTCATTTTTGGTGCAAACAATGGTCGAAAAAATCTTCATGTTACCTCCCATTATCATAAAAAAAAGGCAGCCAATCGGCCGCCCTTTTTATATTTACGTGCAATTAAACTATTTAAGCAATATATTTACCTGATTGTAAACATTCTCGGCAGTAAATCCAAGCTGTTCGTCCAGCACCTGATATGGCGCTGAAAACCCAAAGGAATTCAATCCCCATACTGCTCCATCGTCTCCAACCAATCCTTTCAATGTTACCGGCAAACCTGCAGTTAGCCCAAACTTAGGAATGCCCGGGGTCAGAACCTGATGCTGATATATTTTCTCCTGATCCCTGAACAACCCTTCAGAAGGGGCAGACACGACACGAACTTTTTTCCCGTCCCTTGATCTGAGAAGTTGAGCTCCTTCGACAAGGGTTGCCACTTCAGAGCCTGAAGCGACAAGAATTACATCCGGGTTATCGCAAGCTTCCACAACATAAGCGCCTTTGGCCAACTGTTTGGACTCTTCTGTCCTGCTCGAAACAGCCGGAAGATCTTTGATGTTCTGACGCGACAGGATCAGGGCCGTAGGTGTAGTGGTATTTGCCAGGGCTAATTGCCAGGCAACGGTAGTTTCACAGGCATCGGCAGGCCTCAATACCAAAACGGAATTGTCACCATGGTGATTCTTTAATTGCTCCATCAGTCGTAACTGAGCCTCATGTTCGACAGGTTGATGGGTTGGACCATCTTCACCGACCCTGAAGGCATCATGTGTCCATACAAACTTAACCGGAAGCTGCATAAGCGCCGACATACGCAAGGCAGGTTTCATATAATCCGAAAACACGAAGAAGGTACCACAAACCGGGATTATACCACCATGCAAGGCCATACCGTTCATCACACAGGCCATGGTGAGCTCGCATACACCTGCCTGAAGGAAGGCCCCTGAAAAGTCTCCATTGGTGAATGCGTGACTATTGTTAAGAAAACCGTCAGTTTTGTCAGAATTGGATAGATCGGCAGAAGCGACTACCATATTTTCCACCTCTTTTGCGAAAGCCGCCAATACCGCAGCAGAAGCATTTCGTGTTGCCGCTCCGGGTTTTTGAGCAATTTTGGAGAAATCAAAATCAGGTGTCTCCCCAGATAGGAAGAGCTCAAGTTTCTTTTCCAATAGCGGATTGGCTGCGGCCCATTTATCTTCTTCCAGATTTTTTTCATCCGCCCATTTGAGCAGTACCTCTTTCCTTTTCCTGTATAGTTCTTCGACTTCGGGGAAAATCACGAAAGGATTTTCAGGATCGCCTCCAAGATTTGCGATGGTCTTTTTAAAGGAGGCGCCGGCATGGGAAAGTGGCTGGCCGTGTGTTGAACATTGACGTTCAAAATTAGAGCCATCCTCCTTCACTGCGCCTTTCCCCATGATCGTCTTGCCGATGATCAAGGATGGGCGTTTCTTCTCCTTTAAAGCCGCTTTCAATGCTCCCCGAATAGCATCGGCATCATTGCCATTGATGGTCGTTACATTCCAACCCCAAGCTTTATATTTGGCTTCCGTATCTTCTGAAGTTACAGAACTCGTCTCAGTTGATAGCTGAATATCATTTGAATCATAGAACATGATGAGGTTATTCAATCCCAGATGTCCGGCCAATCGCCCCGCACCCTGCGATATTTCCTCCTGCACTCCCCCATCAGAAATGAAAGTATAGGTTTTATGTGCCATCCATTCCCCAAAACGGGAAACCAAAAAGCGCTCGGCAATTGCAGCGCCTACCGCCATGGCATGACCTTGTCCCAGAGGGCCGGAAGTGTTTTCAACTCCCCTTTCCGGATCAACTTCTGGATGACCGGGAGTTACTGAACCCCATTGGCGAAAATTTTTGAGATCATCCATGGAAAACTGACCGCCCAAAGAAAGCACCGAATAGAGCATGGCGA
>JALOCD010000140.1 GCA_023228025.1 Prolixibacteraceae bacterium
TATCCCACAAGATAAAAAATTATCCGCTAACTACAAACATTTCAAAGAACAATTTTGATCAAAATATCAATAAAATCAATACCTTTAGAAGGTTTTCTTAACTAAACGACATTGGATTACAAATTACGAATTACACAACATTACCTAAGCTAGAAAGGACTTGAAATTAAATTTAAAACTCTCATAATCTTTAATTTGTAATTTGTAATTTGTAATTCGTAATTCGTAATTCGTAATTGTTTCTACTCAGGTATCTTAACCTGTTCTCCCAAAAAATGTGGTTGAGTCCCAATTATCAGGTCGTAGGCGAGCAGGACCCTGGCACCAATTTCCCTGATTATAACTTTGATCGAAGGTCTTCCATTCAGGTCTCCTGCGTTAAAGGCAATTACCTCAAGCCCTCTTTTTCGCCCAATAAAAACGGCCCTATGGTTGTGAAATGGCTGAGAAATGACAGTAAATCTATGTTGGCCAAATACCATGTAGCAGCGAACAACAGAGTCAAGTGTGCGAAATCCGGCATAATCAAGTACTATGCGTTCTTTTGGGATTCCTGCCTCAACGAGATCGTTGAACATGGAAACAGGTTCGTTGTAACTTCTGTGTTTGTTATCGCCACTAACAATGATATAATCTATTTTTTTGCTTTTATAGAGTAAGACAGCCGCCTGTATACGGTAAGTATAGTACAAATTGACTTTTCCCGCACTGATGAACTTGTTCGTTCCAAGCACCACAGCACAATGGTTATGAGGGATTGCCCCAACTGAATCATAGGAGAACTGCTTGCCTGTTTTGGTGACTTCCAGATTGATCCATACAACAAAAATAGAGAAAGCCAGCCATAGAAAGGCCAGAAAAAGCAAAAGACGTAGCGCCCATTTTCGGATCATAGGTAATTGTAATTTCTACCGAAAATTAGCATTTTTTTTTGAAGGCTTTTTGAGCTAATATTACTATTAAATTAATTCACTACATTATTATGGAAAGAGCTACCTCGAAAAAATTGACTATTCCCTATATTGGGGATGTTCTATTACCAGATAATCAGGAAATAGATAAAAGTATTAAACGGGCAGGCGTATCAGCTGTTGTCGATAAAATAAATTGGTTGGAATACTCTTTTAAGCCCATTGTAAAATTTTTTGCCGGTTATTCAGGGGAATATCTTTGGATCAGCTATGAGGTAAAAGGGGATTTTTTCAGGGCGAAAGCCTTGGTCGACCAGGAGGCGGTCTGGCAAGATTCGTGTGTAGAGTTTTTTTTCTACACCAATGGTAATAATGGCCATAACAATTGGTTGGATACCATCTACAGAAATTTTGAATTCAATGTATTGGGTGTCTGTCTTTCGGCTGTAGGGACCAAAGCAAAAAGGGTGAGTCTACCTCAGGATGAGATGAACCAAATATTACGGTTTCCATCCGTTGATAAGAATAACCTACCGACTGAAGGGGATTGTTTTGATTGGAATATGAGTGTGGCAATTCCATTGAGATTATTGGGAATAGAGGAAGGCTCTTCTTTTAGGGCCAATTTTTACAAATGCGGGGATTTAACCGCTCATCCTCATTTCCTCTCCTGGAATAGTATCGGTGTTACAATTCCTGATTTTCATTTGCCTCAATTTTTTGGGGAGGTGGAACTTGGGAAGAGATAAATATTTGGCATGGAATCGACAGGTATTGAACGGATTAAGGATAGTTACAAGGCGTTGATGACCGAATGCAGGCTTCAAATTCCGGAAGCGGATCACTCGCTGGTTCAAAAAGCAATGGATCAGGCCTTGCAAACTTTGGGCGATTCAAAATGGGAAAACGGAGAGCTCATCCTTCACCATTCCATAGCGGTTGGCCGTATTGCCGTATTGGAGTTGGGACTTTCTACCGACTCGTTGATTTCATGTTTATTACATAATATTTTTGGCAAAGATCTCCAACAGTTTTCAGTAGCTGAAATTAAAAAGGAATATAGATCGGGTGTTGCTGAAATCCTGGATGGCATCATCAAAATTAACTCCCTGAATACAGAGAACATTGCCCTTCAGAGCGAAAATTTCAGACGGTTGATGATGGCGCTCTCAGGCGATGTACGTGTAATTCTGATTAAAATTGCCGATCAGCTGCAAGACATGCGTAACCTTGGCAATTTGCCGGTTGCGCTTCAGCAGCGTTTTTCAATCGATTCATGGCACCTTTACGCGCCGCTGGCACACCGGTTGGGGCTGTATAAAATAAATTCAGAACTTCTGGATCTGTCCTTAAAGTATCTTCATTCAGAGGATTATAAGAATATTGTTGAAAAATTGCGGGATACTACGGTCGAAAGGGCCAATTTCGTCTCTGCATTTGTGAAACCAATTGAGAAAAAGCTGAAAGGACGTGGTTTTGATTTTGAGATGAAGGCGCGCACCAAGTCGATCTATTCCATCTGGAACAAAATGAAAAAGCAGGAAGTCGATTTTCATGAGGTGTACGATCTTTTTGCCATCCGGGTTATTCTGAATTCAAAACCCGAAAATGAGAAGGCCGAGTGTTGGCAGGTCTTCTCAGTTGTCACGGAGGAGTACCTTTCCAATCCTGAACGGTTACGCGACTGGATCACTTTCCCCAAGTCAAACGGGTATGAATCCTTACATACGACCGTTCTGGGACCTGATAAAAAGTGGGTAGAGGTACAGATTCGGACCAGAAGGATGGATGATGTGGCCGAAAATGGCCTGGCATCCCACTGGCGTTATAAGGAGGGGAAAGCCGGTGGCAAGGAGTTGGACGATTGGCTCAAGAATATACGGGAGATCCTTGAAAACCCGCAGCTCAGTCCCGCCGATTTTATCGAAGATTTCAAAGTCAACATTTACGATGATGAGATATTTGTCTTCACCCCAAAAGGCGACCTGATCAAACTTCGGGCAGGCGCTACATTGCTTGATTTTGCCTACGAAATCCACTCGCAAATTGGCGATCATTGTGTCGGAGGTAAAGTCAACGGGAAACTGGTGACGCTGAAATATCGTTTGAAAAATGGTGACCAGCCCATCGTTGAAACCTCCAATAGCCAAAAACCAAAGCTCGACTGGTTGGATTTTGTTGTCACAACGAAAGCTAAATCCAGAATCAAAGCGAGTCTCAATGAGGAACAAAAACGTGAATCGGAAAACGGAAAAGAGATTCTCAGGCGCAAGTTTAAAAATTGGAAAATTGAGCTGAACGATCAGGTGATCCGTGATCTGTTGAAACACTATAAGCTGAAACTGGCTTCCGAACTCTATTACCAAGTTTCAACGGGAAAGATAGACCCTCTGGGTGTTAAGGAGGTTATTACGGTTCACGAAGAGGAGAGTGCTAAAGAACGTCTGGCTGAAATATTGGCGCCAACGGAGCTTAAAGAGTTGTTCTTTGATTCCGGCGATGATTATTTGGTCATTGACAACGATTTGAAAAATGTCAATTATAAGCTGGCGGCATGCTGCAATCCAATTTTTGGGGATGATATCTTTGGTTTCGTCACCATCCGTGAAGGAATAAAAATACATAGGTTAGCCTGCCCAAATGCCAAACAGATGACAGAAAGGTATCCATACAGGCTGATCAAAGCCAAATGGCGTTCCACCGGTAAAAGGAACTCCTTCCAGGCTACCATAAGGGTTGCAGGCACAGACAGAATTGGCATGGTGAACGACTTGACCCATATCATTGCCAAAGAGGTTGGCGTGCAAATGCGGTCCATTACCATCAATAGCGAAACCAGCACTTTCGAAGGAATCTTGCGGGTTTATGTCAACGATACCCACCATCTCGATTTCCTGATGCAAAAGTTAAAAAACATCAAGGGAGTTGATTCTGTCACGAGATCTGATGGATAAAAAAAAATTGGGAAATTGGGAAATGTGACCCTTCGACAGGCTCAGGGACCGGTTCAATTTCCAGCAATTGCCAAGTCCACATTTCCCAATTTTCACATTAACACATTTATGAAAGATCAAATTTTAATAGCCCGTCAACTCAGGGATAATGGAGATTCCCCGGGCGCACTATCCTTGCTGGAAAACCCTGATTTAAAGGATGATGCCAATGCGGCTTTCTTGCGCGGTGAGATTTACTACAACAACCAAAATTGGGGTGATGCGCTCAATAGTTTTCGTCATTGTCTGGAAATAAATCCATCTCAGACCGCCGCGCAAACCTATGTGGACCTTATTTTAAATATTCTTGGATTTTTTCACACCGACCAGTTCAATCCATGATTTTTTGAATTAACTTTGGTAGAGATCTGCTTTTTGGATTTTGTTATCATTATAAAAATGAGGAAGTTATAAACCAAATTAATCTTAAAAATGAAACGTTTTGCTGTAGTTTTATTCGTGTGCTTCAGCGTTTCATCCTTGTACTCCCAGGATGCTACAATGCTGAAAAATGAGGGGAACAAAGCAATGAACGCCCAACAGTGGGCTGTGGCACTTGCAAAGTACGAAAAGGCGCTTTCCATTTGGGGAAACAAACCCACCGATCAGGCCATGATCTTCTCCATGGGGGCTTGCGCCTACCGCGTCAATGACATGAAAAAATCACTGAAATACATCGATATGTCAATCGCGGCAGGGCACAATCTCGACATGGCATACCAGTATAAGGTTTGCATCATGAAGGCCCAAAACAACAATGAAGAATACCTCAAAAC
Source organism: Prolixibacteraceae bacterium (assembly GCA_023228025.1). Taxonomy (GTDB): domain Bacteria; phylum Bacteroidota; class Bacteroidia; order Bacteroidales; family Prolixibacteraceae; genus CAINVV01. Next base: position 4,681 of record JALOCD010000140.1, read on the forward strand.
ATTGAAAGAGGGTTTGGTCAAGGTTCCCAATTCCAAAGTGATGAAAGAAACATTGGCAAAATATTATTTTACTGAAGGCGATAAGCATTACCATGAAGCCCTAGAGATCATGAAGGCAGCCGTTGCACAGGTGAAAGCGGGTAAATATCCGGCCTCCGATAAGGCCTTTAAAGATCAGAACGACAAGGCAAGATTGGATTTCAAGGAGGCAATGAAATACATGAACATGAGCCTGGAATTAAATCCCAACGATGAGAATGCAAAAACAGTTAAAACAAATTGCCAGAATCAGTTGAATATGCTGATTTAGTAATGTGGAAATTGGAAAATGTGGATATGTGACCCTTCGACAGGCTCAGGGACCGGTTCAAAGTCCAGCATTTGCCAAATCCACATTTCCCAATTTTCACATTTATCCTTCCTGTTTTTCTGAACTTACTTTATCTACAAGGTAAACAATTGATTGGAAAGGAATGCCTGAGTGAAGACTTAGTCCGATTTCACAAGTACGGCTGTTGGAATATCCCCGGAGTACCGATTTTGGAAGTTGAGCCTTCAGGGTACGCAGGCCATGCCGGTTCAGTTCAGGAAAGGAAAATCCACGATCACCTGCGAATCCGCAGCAATTGGATTCCGCTACCACCACCTCTTTGGCACACAGTTTGGCCAGATCGGTCAGTTTTTCCTCCAATCCCATCTTCTTCAAACTGCAAACCGGGAAGACAGCGACTGTATCGTCCAGGGGAGTAATGATCAAATGTTGCAACAGATGATCAAGAATAAACTCTACGGGTTCATACAATTTCATTCCTGAATCCATGTTTTCACGCATGGTGTAAAGGCATGGGCTCATGTCGCACAAGATTGGGTATTTCCCATTTTCACTTGCCTTCTGAAGAGCGGCTTCAAGCTCCTTTGATTTTTTATCTCCGGCTTCTGTATACCCTTTGCTAGAAAAGGCCATCCCACAGCACAAACCTGACAAATTTTCGGGGAAGACGACCTCAAATCCTCCCTTTTGCAACAACTTTAGCATCACCTCTGTAAGCTGTTCTCCTTTTTCATACACTGAAGGTCCCATGCTACGGTTGATACAAGAAGGGAAGTAGACTACCCTCTGTCCGGATTTGGATTCGTGGATTAACGGATTAACCTGGATTGGATTTGCTCCGGTGGGCATCCAGGGGTTCCAAAGGGGTAATTTGTAAAATGTGAGCCAGCGGAAGCCTTTTGTGACAGCAGACATGACCCGGGTTCCAACCAATTTGTGCACTAAAGCGACGAAAGTGAGTCCGTAGCGCATCGTCCCGGTCACCAGTTTCATCCGGTTGGCCACCCAAATTGCCCTCTTTTGTCCGGTTCCAATCTCTTCCTGACGGATGAATTTAATCAGTTTACCGGTATCAATTTTTACGGGACATGCGGTAGCGCACAAACCATCGGTAGCACAGGTTTCGTTGCCGGCATAGCGATACAATTTAAGCAGTTGCGCAAGTAAATGGGGCTTTCTCCCACTTTTTTTCAGACTGGCAATCTCCCGGTAGGTAACGATTCGCTGTCGGGGAGTGAGTGTAAGCTCTGCTGATACACAATTGGGTTCACAAAAACCACATTCGATACAGGCATCAATTTTCTCATGTGCAACAGGTATAGGCTTCAGGTTTTTCAAATGTACGAGGGGATCATCGTTCAGGATCACACCCGGATTCAATAAATTTTCCGGATCAAAAATGGCTTTGATCCGCTTCATCAGCATGTAGGCTTCCGCACCCCATTCCAATTCCACGTAAGGGGCCATGTTACGCCCGGTGCCATGTTCAGCTTTTAGCGCACCGTTGTATTTGTAGACTACCAATTGAGATATATCTTCCATGAAATTTTTGTACCGTTCTACCTCCTTGTCAGTGTTAAAATTCTGAGTGAAGACGAAGTGCAGATTGCCCATCAGTGCATGACCGAAGATGACCGCTTCGTAGTAACCCCATTTACTGAAAAGTTGCTGTAGGTCCAGTGTTGCTTCTGCCAGCCGAAGGAGCGGGAAAGAAACATCTTCAATAATCACGGTAGTGCCTTTTTTACGCATGGCACCGACCGAAGGGAACATCCCTTTTCTGATTTTCCAGAGATGGGCACATTCAGAAGGATCATCTGTGAACTGAACCGGATGGACTGTTGGGATATCTGCAATAATCCGGGCAATTTGATTGATCTGGACCTCAAGCAATCCGGTCTCTGCCGCCCTGGTTTCGACCAAAAGTGCACATACATTTGGTTCGAGCGTCTTTAAATCAACTGTTAATCCCTCTTCCGTTTCTACCGATTTCAAACCGGCCCTGTCGATCAGTTCCACAGCTGCAACCGGTGTTTCCTGCAGCAGAACAACAGCCTTACAAGCATCATATATCGAAGGGAACAGCATCAGGGAACTCGCTTTACAGGGGTGCTCGACAACAGTACTGAACCTGATCTCGGAGATAAAGCCGAGTGTCCCTTCTGATCCTATCATCAGATGTTGCAGAATATCAAAGGGATCCGGGAAATCTACCAGGGCGTTGAGACTATAGCCTGTCGTATTTTTCATCTTATATTTGTGCCGGATCCTTTCCGAAAGAGGCTCATTTTCAGCAACGAATTCCTTCAAAAGAACGATTTGGTTTAAAAAGCTGGCATGGGTTTCCATGAACGAAATACGACTAAGTTCATTGCCTGTATCCAGAATTGTTCCGTCCTGAAAAATTATCCGCATGCTTATCAACGTTTGGTACGAATTGTCGGCGTTCCCGCAGCACATTCCGCTGGCATTGTTGGCGGCAATTCCACCAATCATGGCAGACTGAATGGAAGCAGGGTCGGGACCTATTTTTCTGCCATATTTTGCGAGCAAGGCGTTGGCTTCGCTACCGGTGAGTCCGGGCTGCAAACTAATCGCTTCACCATTCTCTCCGACTACCGATTTTTTCCAATTGTTGCCGGCAATCACCAGCAATGAATCGGTAACAGCTTGACCTGAAAGGCTGGTACCTGCAGCACGAAAGGTAACAGGTATTTTTAGACTGGACGACTCTTTCAGTATCCGCGACACCTCAGCCTCATTTTTTGCCTTGATTACCATTCGTGGAATGAGCCGATATAAGCTGGCATCAGTTCCGAAAGCAAGGGTATGAAGCGGATCGTGGTAGATACGGCTTTTGTCGACAAATGGTACCAGCCGATCGTAAAGTTGCTGAAAATAGCCAGTTAACATGAAGGTGAATGCGGATGATTAGTTGGCATTAAAAGTAGGATAAATTTGGTTACAACCTCACTTTTCCTGCTTCCTATTTGCCGGAAGATAACTATATTTACCACCCATTCCTGTTACAGATTGAGAACAGTAAGCCATAGAAAACTACCATGAAGACTACTATCTTGTTGCTTTTCGTAATTTTGGTATCCGTCAACCTAACTGCCCAGGATCGTATTACCGGCCGCACTTTTGCTACACGTTCTGAAATAATAGCCCAGCATGGAATGGCCTGTACGAGTCAGCCGTTGGCAACCCAGGTAGCGCTTGATATCCTTAAAGCCGGCGGTAACGCGGTAGATGCGGCCATAGCGGCCAATGCCGTGCTTGGATTGGTCGAACCCGTCAGCAATGGCATTGGGGGCGACCTGTTTGCCATCGTGTGGGATGCAAAAAACAGGAAACTTTATGGGTTGAATGCGAGTGGCCGCTCCCCCTATGATCTGACTTTCGAATACTTTAAAAAACACGGTATTACCCGAATTCCCGCCTTGGGACCGTTGTCTGTCTCTGTACCCGGATGTGTGGATGGCTGGTCCGAACTGCACAAAAAATTTGGGAAACTTCCATTCCCGGACCTGCTGAAACCTGCCATTAATTACGCCAGGGAGGGATTTCCGGTTACAGA
>JALOCD010000141.1 GCA_023228025.1 Prolixibacteraceae bacterium
CCACAAGATAAAAAATTATCCGCTAACTACAAACATTTCAAAGAACAATTTTGATCAAAATATCAATAAAATCAATACCTTTAGAAGGTTTTCTTAACTAAACGACATTGATTCGTAATTTGTAATTAATTAGACATCAATGTTCGCGTAAGTAGCGTTGTCTTCGATAAACTTCCTGCGGGGAGGAACTTCGTCGCCCATGAGCATTGAAAATACGTGATCGGATTCGGCAGCATTTTCAATTTCCACCTGGCGCAAAGTACGTCTTTCCGGATTCATCGTCGTGTCCCAGAGCTGTTCCGCGTTCATCTCTCCCAAACCTTTGTATCGCTGAACGTGTACACTTTTTTCGTTACCACCGGCCCAATCCTCTATGATTCTCAATCGTTGCGCTTCGGTCCAGCAATATTGCTCCTGTTTCCCTTTTTTGACAAGATAAAGCGGAGGTGTGGCAATGTAAATATGGCCGTTCATGATCAGATCGTGCATGTAACGGAAGAAGAAGGTCATGATCAGGGTGGCAATGTGTGATCCGTCGACATCGGCATCCGTCATTATGATGATCTTATTGTATCTTAATTTAGAGATGTTTAGTTCTTTTGGATCCTCATCTGTGCCGATGGACACGCCAAGTGCAGTATAGATGTTGCGGATCTCTTCGCTGTCGAAAACCCGGTGTGGCATCGCTTTTTCCACATTGAGGATCTTTCCCCGCAAAGGGAGAATAGCCTGAAAGCTTCTGTCGCGGCCTTGTTTGGCGGTACCACCTGCAGAATCCCCCTCGACAAGGAACAGTTCGCAACGCTCCGGATCTTTTTCGGAACAGTCGGCGAGTTTTCCCGGAAGACCGCTCCCGGTGAGTACGTTTTTACGCTGGACCAATTCCCTGGCCTTGCGTGCTGCATGACGTGCCGTCGCTGCCAATATTACCTTGTTGACGATGATTTTCGCTTCGCGCGGATGCTCTTCCAGGTAGTTGCTGAGCATTTCGCTGACGGCTTGGTCGACCGAGGCGCTGATCTCGGAGTTTCCAAGTTTGGTTTTGGTCTGACCTTCGAACTGTGGCTCCTGAACCTTGCATGAAATAACAGCGGTCAATCCTTCACGGAAGTCATCGCCTGCAATTTCGAATTTCAGCTTCTGGAACATTCCGCTGTTTTCAGCGTAACTTTTCAACGTTCTGGTAAGTCCCCTTCTGAAACCTGTAAGGTGGGTCCCACCCTCAATGGTATTGATGTTGTTGACGTAAGAATGTACGTTTTCGGTGAACGAATTGTTGTAGCACATGGCAATCTCAACGGGGACATCATTTTTCTCTGTAGAGATGTGAATGGTCTCCTCGATGATTCTTTCGCGGGTACCATCCAGGTAATCAACAAATTCAGACAATCCGGCTTCCGAATAGAAAACCTCCTGTTTAAAGGTTCCGTCTGCCTCTTTCACTCTTTCATCCGTCAGTGAAAGCCTGATTTTCTTGTTCAGGAATGCCAATTCACGCAATCGGGCCGAGAGGATATCAAATTTGAATTCGGTAGTGGTAAAGATGGTGTCATCAGGGATAAAAGTAATGGTTGTTCCAGTATGGTTTGTTGGCCCGATAATCTTGACATCGCCCAGTGGGGCTCCCTTTGAGTAGATCTGTTCCCAGATATTGCCATCCCGGTGAATTTCTGCACGGAGATGATTGGAGAGCGCATTTACGCAGGAAACACCTACTCCATGGAGACCTCCGGATACTTTGTAGCTCTCTTTATTGAACTTCCCGCCGGCATGCAATACGGTAAGGACTACTTCCAGAGCCGATTTGTTCTCACCAAGATGCAATTCGGTTGGGATACCACGGCCATCATCCACGACAGTAACAGATCCGTCTTCGCCGATTACCACATCAATGTTGCTGCAATAACCTGCCAAAGCCTCATCAATGGAGTTATCGATTACCTCGTAAACAAGGTGATGTAATCCGCGAATATTGACATCGCCGATGTACATCGCAGGTCGTTTCCGTACCGCTTCCAATCCTTCCAGTACCTGAATGCTGTCTGCGCCGTATGATACTTCAGCGGCTGATTTTATCTTTTTCGTCTCGCTCATTTTGAAGATGGTTTGTTGATGGAATCAAATTCGGGTGGCTCTCTACCCCGGCCATTGATGAGTGCCGCGAGGTTAGAAATCCATCCTCTCCCAGATGATTTTCCCTTATATTTTAAAGTAGGCAAATGTAGCTAAATTTCGCCAAACGGACAAGAAAATTTTCAGAAAGAGAAGCTTGCCCCTACTTTAAAACGGAGACCCTGAACGGTATAACCATACCAGGGTTCATCCATTCTGTTTAGCAGATTTTCAATTTCTCCAATAAATTCTAAATTCTTGTTAAATAAATATTTAGCTCCAACATTTACATCTACCATGGCATCGGTCTGAAGATAGATCGGGGGAGGAGGCATGGAAGAAGCCCAGATTGGAAGGTGGAATTTAAGCATGATATTTCTAGGCCCGGTCAAGAAAAAATCTGCCGTTGCGAGGATCTTATCTGTAACTTTGTAATTGGCAGTTGCATCGAGTGTGAAATCGGGCTGATATGGAGCCTTTTCAAGGTTATTGGTCTCGTAATTGTAAAAATGACCCGCGAGCATCATAAAAAGATCAGATGAAGTATAGGTCAGATTTCCAGAAAAATCGACCGTGCTCAGATTGTCATACACCACTTCGAAAGCGTTGTTGTAGGTCAGGTCTTTCAAAGTTGGAGATGCATTGCCGGATCTGTTTTCAACCATGGTTGCATAAAAATACTGATCTACTGTCTTACTGTATTTGAGACCAAGGTCGTATGCCAGCTTAGTCGTAATCTTTCCCTTTATTCCAGCTGAGAGAACGTTCATGTGATTGGAGGGCCCCACCTCTAAAGTGGGATTAATCCAACGGTTTTCTTCCGCGATTTTTGAGTAGTTGTTGTTTTGCAGATAGCCATCCATTCCTACATGGAAGATCAATTTGTTGCCTGAGGAGTGGTACGAAAATTGCGCTTTTGGATAGAGTTTCAGGGTTGTTCCGTTAGGATCATTAGTCACTGCATAGAGGTTCAGTCCACCTTCAAGGGTTAAGTATTCGGTTTGATAGTTGATCGAAGGTGCGAGTTGCAGCCAGGAACCCGTACGGGAAAAGGTTGGCAACAGATCCGGATTTTCTGTGACATTATCCGTGTTAAAGTGATCAAATGCCGCATTAAGTTTTCCGGCAAAAGCACCGAAGTCGTAATCGAAATTACCTTTTAAGCTTATCTCCTTCTCGATCTGACTACTTGAAGTACTGAAATACCCAAGTTTCATTTCTGAATTAAATTTAAGTATAGCCTTTGAGGAGGCATTGCTTTTTACCGCCAGATTAAAATAACCGTGTTGGTTCAACTGATCCTGGCCAAAATACATGGTAAAGTTATTGGTCATAATATCGGCTGGAATTTCTACCGGATAACCGTAAAAACGGTTCATGTCGCGTTGGTAATTCAATTCAGATGAGATGGTCACCCCTTCGAGAACATAGCTTCCAAATACCAGCGCCCTGTTGTAGCTGAAAGGCGCGTCGGTTCTGCTTCCTCCCCTGAGTTGGATGGATCCGTTGGAAGAGAGATGGTTTAGCTGCAATCCAAGCGTTCCGTTTTGTGAATTTGGATTACTCAGGTAAAAATCAAGAAATGGTGTTTGATAGGAGCCAATACCTCCACTAATTTTCCCGTATCCTGGATAGATGATCTCCCTTTGAAACTGGTCGTATGCGCGAACGTTCGTGGGTTTGAATCCGGTAGTGATCGGATGGGCAATGGTCTTGTAATTCAGGTCCGGCCTGAATTTAGTGGTATCGTTGATGTCGGGAAGCAGGTTTATCCTTTGGGCATTGGCAACAGAAGGCTTGTATGCTTTAACAACCTCCACTTGCTGATTGAGATTGGTGGTGTCTTTCTGCGCGTAGCTTGTAAGCACAAACCCCGCAAGGAGAGCGACCACTAGAAACCGTTTTAGAAAATATCTTTGAATCATAACTAATATTTCAATCTATTTCAATCTATTTCAATCTATTTCAATCTATTTCAATCTATTTCAATCTATTTCAATCTATTTCAATCTATTTCAATCTATTTCAATCTATTTTTTCTGTTCCAAAACCTTCAGATATGCCGTGGCCTCTTCCACGATTCCGTCCTCTTTGTTGTCGTAATTTTCAATCACACTTTTGAGGGTATTTGTAGCCTGAAACAGGTCGTTCATCCGTTCATAGATGTGGGCCAGCAGGATAAAGCTTTTGCCTAGCCAATATTTTTGCGGACTATTTTTCGCAATGAAATCCATCACCTCGTTTTCAGCATCCTTGAGCCTGTTGTTGTCTGCATAATATTTGCAGACATTGTACTTGGCTTCGGCCCCCTCCTGGGATTTGGGATCAGCAGAGAGTTTTCTCCACAAAGGCAAAGCTTTACCCGGATCTTTCAATGCATCATAGGCTTTGGCTGACTTGAAGGAGGTCTCCCTGTCGAGCTCCGGCGGGAGTTTGCCGTTGCTCCTTAATTTCCAACCAATCCGGACTACCTCTTCCCACTTACCCAATTCATACTGGCACCTTAAGGTTCCTATGGTTCCCTCCTGCACATTTGCGGTCGTACCAGCCATGGATTCCAGCCGTTGAAAATAGCCAAGGGATTTTCCAAACTCCTTGGCGTCGAAAGCCAGTCCTGCCGCTTTAATCAATGCGTTTTCGGTAAAGAGATTGGATGGTTCGGCCAGTACCACATCGTAATCCAGCAAAGCAGCGCTACCCTCTCCTGCATTGTAAGCACATTCAGCCTTGTAAAAATGAGCATTCACAGTAAAGTTTCCTTGCGGGAAATTGTTGAGATACTTTGTAAGTTGCTCACTGGCATTTGGGGCATGGGCCATGTAGAGCTTTTCGGCTGCAAAATAGGTAAGGGAATCTTGTTCGTTTTGAGATGGAGTGGCCCCTTTGCCCAATTTTTTGGTGTAAGAGATATAATCCTCCACCTGGTTGTTCTCCATGTAATTGTTTTTGATACCAGTAAGGGCGCCTCTTGCCTCGGGTGTATCCGGAAACCGGTCAATCAGCTCCTTGTACAAGGCAATGGAAGCATCGTATTGATTTTGGTTGTATGCGATCAGTCCGAGTTGTGCCAATGCCTTTGGTATCAACGGACTCTTCGGAAATTGAGCCATCAGGCTTTTGTAGCTCGCCTTGGCATTTTCAAAATCAGACAATCTCTCCCTAGCCTTTCCTGTCTCGAAAAGTGCATCATCGCAATAGGGGGATTCAGGATATTTGGAGGCCAACTCTGCCAGCTCTTCCAACTTTGACTGTTGGTCCTGCATCAATCCGTGGGTAAAGGCTATTTGAAACAGGGAATAATCGGCATCAGCCACATTGAGGTTTCTGGCTTTTTGGTAATCACCGATGGCCTCTTCAAAATTGCGATTGGCATACTGGCAATCACCCAGACGGTTGTAAACATCACCCAATAATTTTTCATTGTCAGGACCGGCAAGCTCTGCGAACCTGCTGAAACTGGTGGTTGCCTGGATTAGTTCTTGTTTATTAAAATACTGATATCCAATATTGTAAAATGATAATGGATATTCTTTTAGTTTCTGGATCCCGGGAATAGCCTGAAATTTTTTGTATTCGATAAAGGCCTCGTCACTCTTGCCAAGCCGGAAAAGCGTTTCTGCCCGCCAATATTGTGCCTGTGCTTTAAAGGAGGTGTTGGAAGATCCGTATTCTAGCGACTTATCCAAAAGTTTTAATGCGCCGGCAAAATTAAGGTCGCGGAACAATTCCATGCCCCGGTACAACGTGACCCGTTGATAGGCTTTTTTGATGGAGGGACTCTTTACCTTGATCCGGTCCATGGAGACCAGCGCATCCTTGTAGTTGTGTGTGGTCATGAAAACATTGACGAGGTAGTTATAGGCCAGATCGTTTTCCCGGGCTTCAGGATATTCGGCAATGTATTTATCCAGCGCCTTAATGGATTCGTTGAAAGGGGAATAGTCCAGTTCGTATGCTGCCTTCGCATACTGGAATAGTGCGTCCTGCCTGATCTTAGGATTAAATTTCATTTCGGATGCATGCTGAAAGGCCTGCAATCCCTTTTGTTTATCGCCCCTCTTCATGTACAGGGAGCCCAACTGGTAGTAAGTACCCTGGGCAATGGCATCATTCAACTGGACCGATTTCTCATACCATTGAATAGCCAGATCGGCCCGTCCAATTTTTTCATAACAAAATCCGGCAACATAGCAGTCTGCCCTGCTAATCTCTTTTCCTTTAAAATATCTGTCTATCAGATCGGCAGCTTGCTGATATTGCTCGAGTTGGTAAAAGGAAGAGACCATGATACGCGCCACTTCAAATTTTCGATCATCAGGGGCTTTGGCCAAAAGCGGCGCACCCTGATTCAATACTTCCTGGTAAGAACCTTTGGCAAAATTTATCTGAACCTGATAGTAAGGGATGAGTTTAAAGTATGCCGGATTGTTCTCCAACTTGCTGAATTCGGCAATCGCCTCATCGTAATGTCCTTCCAGGTAACTGATGTGCCCCCAGTAGTATTTCGCCCCATTGCCAAGCGTACTCTTTTTCCCCCTTATCTGGTCAAAGTTGGATTTGGCTTTCGCAATTTCACGGGTTTCCAGGAGTGATATTCCGGAGTTATAAAGATACTTTTCGTTTTCGGCGTCAGTCAGGGAAGTCGTTTCCATTTGCTGGTACAGTTGCAGCGCCTCCTTGTATTTCTTGTGGTTGAAGGAGAGTGTGGCCAAGCGGAAGAGCGCCAAATTTTTCAAAGGTGATTCGGGCTGATCTTCAATAAATTTTTTCAGTTCGGCTTCTCCGTTGGAATTTCCAAATTCTAGTCTGGATGCCGCGATATAATATGCTGCTGCATCACTCAGCAGTCCGCTGTTTGTTGCCTGAAGCTCTTCAAATTTGTGAAGCGCTGATCCCCAATTCGCGGCATCAAAAAGGACGGTCCCTTCGCTGTAAAGTTTAATGGCTGCCTCAGCATTGCTTTTGCTGTTCTGGGAGAAGAGCATCATGCCGGAAAAGATAAAAGGGATCAGAATAAAAACAAATCGTCCGGTTTTGGATTTTATGGAACTCTTTTTTTGTCTCATATGGTTCAATCGACAAGTTTAAAAAACTCCGAAAGGTACAATTTTAGATTTCGACAGATCGTCAAAAAAAGTTAAATTTGTATTTTGGGCTTTTTACAAATTTAGGATTTTATCTATACTTCGATCATGGCAGAAGAAATTATCAAACTCACGAATGCAGACATCTATCAGCAAGAGACTTTGGTGTTGAAAGATGTCAACCTAACGCTCAATAAAGGGGAATTTCTTTACATCATTGGCAAGGTAGGAAGTGGTAAAACCAGTTTGTTAAAGACATTTTACCACGAAATTCCTTTGGTGAACGGCGAGGGAACCATCTTAGGCTATGATCTGAATCACATGAAGATGAAAGAAATTCCGTTTCTGCGACGCAGGTTGGGAATTATTTTCCAGGATTTTCAGTTACTCGGTGACCGGTCAGTTCAAAAGAATTTTGAGTTTGTGCTCCATGCCACGGGATGGCGGATGGAAAGGGCCATCCAGGAGCGGATCGATGAGGTGCTGAATCTGGTTGAGATGCCCGACGCCGGGGCTAAAATGCCACACCGCTTATCGGGTGGTGAACAGCAACGGATTGGGATTGCACGCGCCATGCTCAACAATCCTCAGATCATCCTGGCCGATGAACCTACCGGGAATTTGGATCCAGAAACATCGCAGAAATTAATGGTACTGTTGCACGAGATCAACAAAGATGGGGTGACGGTCGTGATGGCTACACACGATTACGAGATGATTCGGCAATTCCCTGCCAGACGCATGATTTGCGAAAGCGGGGCGCTGAAGGAGATGCTTCCCCCAGCCGAACCACTCGATTTCGACATCCTTCTAGCAGACAATTAGGAAGTTGAAAGTTGAGAGTTGAGAGTTGAAAGTAAGCCATCATCATCTTTTAACTCTCCACTCTCAGTTCTCAGTTCTCCACTTTCCACTCTCAACTTTCAGTTCTCCACTTTCCACTCTCAACTTTCAGTTCTCCACTTTCCACTCTCAACTTTCAGTTCTCCACTTTCCACTCTCAACTTTCCACTCTCAACTTCCCCCCCCATGTTCAAACTCGTTCCCAACTTCTCCCTCCGGCAAAACAACACCTTCGGCTTGGATGTCTCTGCAAATTATTGGCTAACCATCAGTGAGTTGAAAGATTTGGGTGAGGCGATGGCAAAATATCCACATCTTTTGGAGGAGACTAAAATGATCATTGGAGGAGGCAGCAACCTGCTTTTCCTGTCAGATTTCGATGGAGTAATCATTTCACCTGATTTCAGCGGTTACAGAATTTCTTACCAGGATGACCTTGTTGT
>JALOCD010000142.1 GCA_023228025.1 Prolixibacteraceae bacterium
GGAGGATTGATCGGCGTGACAATGAACAATAATTTGTATTACGATTCAGATAATGCCAATACCCACCACGTGGTCGATAAGGGCAATAATACCTCCGCAAACTACACATTATCGGCTTATCAAATCCTGACTGGCAGGGAAACCCTGTCAAAATCAGCTTCTGCTGTGTTTGTCAATTCTACTGCCAAGAATTTTCACCTCGCAAACACGAGTCCATGTATTGATGCCGGAGCTACGCTCAACGATGTGCCTGACGATATCGAGGGGACTACCCGGCCGCAGCTAACGACCTATGACATTGGTGCGTACGAATATTAACCAGAAACAACGATAGAAAACTTTTCGAATAAATCAGAATCCTGATTTTACAGATTTTAAAATTTCACCGAACCCCTTTAACCCCATGACGAACATCATTTCTGCAAAGACGATTGGGAAGAGCTTGACAAACTTTTCGAAGCGGCATAAAAACAGGAAGAAGGAAAATGTGAAGATCAACAGGGAAGTGTATGGGAGAAATATGCCACCATAACTCAGGAATCGATAAATTGAGTGGTATAAAACCACAAAAGCATTAGCAAAAAGAAGACTCAAATTGCGGAGTTAAACTAATTTGGTCGCAATTGACCAACTCTTGCCCATAAACCGAGATATCTCCGGTTCAAACAATTCAAATTAGATTTTTTAAGTATAAAAATTCAAAACCATGAAATTCCCAACCAAATTACTTATTATTACCCTTCTGCTGATTTCTATCATCTCCACCTGTAAGACGAGTGGCAATTCCGGATCTGATCCGATAATTCCGGATACTCCAAAACCGCCCATAAAAACGACCTTCTCTACGTATTACGTTGCTCCAAATGGGAGTAATAGTAATAATGGAACTTCTCCTGGAAATCCATTTCTTACAATTCAAAAATCTCTGGATATAGCAATTGCCGGGGATACTGTTAATATTATGGCAGGGACTTATCCTGAAGCACTTGTTCTTAAAACTACAGGGACAAGTTCTCGTAGAATTACTTTAAGGCAGTATAATACTGATATTGTTACAATCAATTCTGAAAATTCCAGGGCAGTGAGGCTTAATGCGGTCATTGGGTATTATACTTTAGATGGGCTTAAGTTTATCTCTAATTATGTAGGGGCATATGTAGGTACGGCTGATTACTCTATTGATTTAGGCATTGGAGGGCCGGGATGGTGGGGACAAGGATTTCCTAAAGATAACGCTGCCGCTGTTGATGATGATTCAAATGGGCACAATGGTTTTATAGTTCAAAATTGCGATATAACCGGTAACATAGGGTTTCTGGGACATAATAATGTAGTAAGCAATTGCAATCTTAATGGCAATAATGCATTTACAAATGGCATACATGACGGGACCGTTGTCAGTCATAATAATATTTTTACCCACAACACCATATCTCACTATACTGTTAGAGGGCTATGGATTTGGAGCAATGTTTATAATGACACTGCATCATACAATAACATATCCCATTATGGGATTTGTGCCATAGACTTTGACGGCGCTTCGCTACCGGTTTATAATTCGGTAATGGCCAACAATGTGATCCATGATGAAGATCGCGCGAAAAGTATGGGAATGCAATTTGAAAATGGGATGAATTGCGTCTGTGAAAATAATCTCATTTACAATGTTGTTGAAGGTATGACTTGTATTAATTATTATCAGGGAAGCGGCGGCAATACTGGTGTTTATGGTTACGCGTACTACAATTTCCAGGTGCAGGACCCAAACAATCTGGTGATGGGCAAAGTTCCCTACGTAACGAATAATATTTTCAGGAACAATTTGGTGTATAACACCTCATCGTCCGGCGCCCATTTCATGTTAACATGGGGCAATTATCTTTATAACAACACATTTGATAATTGCAAAGGAAGTTATGGTGCGATTGCTTTAACAAATGGTGCCACTTCAGTCGGCTGTCTTAATACAACAATAACTAATAATATTTTATCGAATTGCAGTAGTGGTGTAATTCTTCAATCCGGAGGTTCCATAACTTCAGAGTCTAATAATTTATTTTACAACAACACTTCAAATGGTTCAACCGGCACAAATGTGGTATTGGGCAATCCTCTGTATGTTAATGCCAATACCGGTCAATACAAACTTCAAAGCTCAAGCCCGGCAAAAGACGCAGGTGCTGCCATATCGGCGGTAACGACCGATATGGCGGGTACCAAGAGGCCGCAGGGAACGGCCTATGACATCGGAGCGTACGAATATTAACCAGACACAGCGATAGAAAACTTTTCAAATAAATCAGAATCCTGATTTTACAGATTTTAAAATTTCACCGAACCCCTTTAACCCCATGACGAACATCATTTCTGCAAAGACGCTTGGGAGGAGCTTGACAAACTTTTCGAAGCGGCATAAAAACAGGAAGAAGGAAAATGAGAAGGTCAACAGGGAAGTGTATGGGAGAAATATGACCCCATAACTCAGGGATCGACAAATTGAGTGGTATAAAACCACAAGAGCATTAGCAAAAAGAAGATGGTCAATCGTGTAGTTTAATTTGACCACAATTGACCGTCTTTTGCCAATAAACCGGAATATCTCAGGTTCAAAAAAATTAAATCAGATTTTTAAGCTAAACTAAATTTAAAAAATATATTATGAAAAAAATAGTACTAATCATTGCTTTGGCAATGGCATCAAGCTTTACGTTTGCAACCACTTATTATGTCTCCAACAATACCAGTGGAGGTATTCAAGGGAGTGACAGTAATAATGGAACTTCTACCGGAACACCATTTCTTACAATTCAAAAAGCCCTTAATATGGTAACTGCCGGTAGCACTATAAATGTAATGAAAGGTACATATAGTGAATCACTTTCTTTACCAATAACAGGTACATCTAGTGCAAGAATAACTTTGCGACATTACAATTCTGATATAGTAACTATAAGTGCTGGTAATTTTAGAATAATAAGCTGTGGTAATCATATTGGATACTGGACTATAGATGGATTCAATTTGTATGGAAATCATGTGTCTGGCGGTTGGGTTGGCAATCCATCTATAGACCAAAATATAGATCTTGGTTCTTCAGCTTATGTGGGGTTAGGCAAGCCTTCTGATTTGACACCATATGTGGAAAATGATACGAATGGTAATAATGGGTTTATAATCCAAAATTGTAATATCCAAGGTGCAATTCTTTTTCAAGGGCATTTCAACACAGTTCAAAATTGTTATATAGATGGTATGGGAACTTTTATGAATGGTATGAATATGTATACCATTCTGACCCACCATATTACAATCTATAACAACACATTTACTAGATTCACCAACAGATGTATATGGGCCATGAACAATGTTTCTTATGTTTCTGTGACACATAATGATTTTTCACATTGGGGGTCTTCCGCCGCTCCTGCCGCTATAGATTTCGATGGTGCAAAGTTACCTGATATGTATTGTTTGATACAACATAACACTATCCATGATGGCGATGGTAGCAACAGTATGGCCACGCAGTTTGAAAATGGCATGTATAATATTTGTGACGGCAATATCATATACAATTGTACATATGGGATAACAAGTGTTAATTATTATCAAGGTAATGGTGGAAACACAGGATCTTTCGGATATGGATATTATAATTATGAAAGTCCAAATAATCCATCCAATTTAGTGGCGGTTCCATCTACAGCAAATAGTGGTATAGGCACAACACCTTATGTGACAAGCAATGTTTTCTCAAACAATGTAATTTATAATACCACTTCTGCTGGTGCCAGGATAATGATGACCTGGGGAGAATATTTTTATAATAACACCCTCTACAACACAGGAAACACAGGGGGTTTTTATTTTCAAAATACCACTACACCTTCCGGAAACGTAGGGTGTACTTTGTTGAGTGTAGCAAATAATATTTTTTCCAATATAGGGGGACCAAGTATTAATTTGGGGACTGGCGGTTCTATGAGTTCCAACACAAACAATTTGTTTTATTCCAATATTAGTGACCCACAATTAGGTTCTAATTACAAAACAGGGAACCCATATTTTACAAATACAGCTACCTATGATTTTTCTATATTGAGCAGTAGCCCTGCAATAAATGCCGGAGCTACGATCGCTGCTGTAACTACAGATTTTCTTGGCACTACAAGACCACAAGGTGCCGCTTACGACATCGGCGCCTACGAGTACATCGGTAGTACTCCAACATTAACAGTAGCGCCTTCAAGACTTGCTTTTGGGAACGTAGTAGTTAATACAACATCAGCAGAACAAACATATTTACTTACGGGAAGTTATCTTACTGCTGATGTTACAGTAACGGCTCCTACAGGTTATGAAGTATCAAAAACCACAGGAACCGGATTTGCTGCAAGCGTATCAGTTACGCAAACTTCAGGGAATGTAAACCAGACTATTTATGTTCGTTTTAAACCAACTGCCGTTCAGCAGTACAACGGTAATATTACCAATGCAAGCGCAGGCGCAACCACTCAGAATGTTGCATTAACAGGCACAGGGGCTGTTCTTACAACACTCAGGTTAGACGGAGGTCTGGCTTCGGGAACAAGCACTTTTGAAGGAAAAACTTTCGTGCCTTTACTTCCCTATTTAACAAACGGTCAGGCGTATAATTCAATAGAAGGACAAACACTGAACATACCTATTGCCAATACTTTAAATGACGCATTATACCAAAAAGAAACATGGATAGATATTATTGCACCTTCGGCTACTTTTACTTTTCCTAATATAGTAAACGGCAATTATACTGTACACCTGCACTTTGTTGACTGGTCAACTAATACCCATAATCCAGGGGACAGAGTATTTGCTGTGGCTTTGCAAGGCAGTACGGTGATTCCAAATCTCGATATAATTTCAGAAGTTGGTAAAAATGCCGCCTTGTTAAAGAGTTTTGACGTAACCGTTTCCAATAGCCAAATAACTCTGACGATTACCAAGAATATATTTTATCCTGAAATAGCTGCTGTTGAAATCCTGCCTCAGGGAGTAGCGCCAGTGGTTGTTCAACCGGCAGCTCCAACTGTAGGAACCATTACGCAGCCAAGCTGTGTTTTAGCAACAGGAAGTGTGGTTTTAAACGGTTTGCCTGCAACAGGAACATGGACATTAACAAGAACCCCAGGCGGAACAACCACCACGGGAACGAGAACAAGTACGACCATATCAGGACTTGCAGCCGGAACCTACACCTATACGGTAACCAACGCCGCAGGATCTACTTCAGCGGCATCCGCTAATGTGGTTATCAATGCTCAGCCGGCATCTCCTTCAGCTCCAACCGTAGGAACCATTACGCAGCCAACCTACGATGTAGCAACAGGAAGCGTGGTTTTAAACGGTTTACCTGCAACAGGAACATGGACATTAACAAGAACCCCAGGCGGAACAACCACCACGGGAACGGGAACAAGTACGACCATATCAGGACTTGCAGCCGGAACATATACCTACACGGTAACCAATGCTGCAGGATGTATTTCAGCAGCATCGGCTAATGTAGTTATCAATGCTCAGCCGGTAGCACTCAGGTTAGACGGAGGTCTGGCTTCGGGAACAAGCACTTTTGAAGGAAAAACTTTCGTGCCTTTACTTCCCTATTTAACAAGCGGTCAGGCGGGTAATTCAACAGAAGGACAAACACTGAACATACCTATTTGGAATACTTTAAATGACGCATTATATCAAAAAGAAACATACATTACTTCACCTTCGGCTACTTTTACTTTTCCTAATATAGTAAACGGCAATTATACTGTACACCTGCACTTTGTTGATTGGGCAACTAATACCTATCATACAGGGGACAGAGTATTTGCTGTGGCTTTGCAAGGCAGTACGGTGATTCCAAGTCTCGATATAATTTCAGAAGTTGGTAAAAATGCCGCCTTGTTAAAGAGTTTTAACGTAACCGTTTCCAATGGCCAAATAACTCTGACGATTACCAAGAATATATTTTATCCTGAAATAGCTGCTATTGAAATCCTGCCTCAGGGAGTAGCGCCATTGGTTGTTACACAACCGGTAACTCTCAGGTTAGACGGAGGTCTGGCTTCGGGAACAACCACTTTTGAAGGAAAAACTTTCTCGCCTTTACTTCCCTATTTAACAAGCGGTCAGGCGTATAATTCAGTAGAAGGACAAACACTGAACATACCTATTGCCAATACTTTAAATGACGTATTATACCAAACAGAAACATATATAGACATTATTGCACCTTCGGCTACTTTTACTTTTCCTATAGCAAACGGCATTTATAGTGTATACCTGCACTTTGTTGACTGGGCAACTAATACCCATAATCCAGGGGACAGAGTATTTGCTGTGGCTTTGCAAGGCAGTACGGTGATTCCAAGTCTCGATATAATTTCAGAAGTTGGTAAAAATGCCGCCTTGTTAAAGGATTTTGACTTAACCGTTTCCACTAGCCAAATAACTCTGACGATTACCAAGAATATATTTTATCCTGAAATAGCTGCTGTTGAAATCCTGCCTCAGGGAGAATTGCCATTGGTTGTTAATGGCTGGCTAAAATCGGCACAGATACCGACGACGAAAATATCCCCCCTTAAACAGCCTTCAACGGTTATTGTTTATCCAAACCCATTCGGGGACATTCTCCGGGTCATGAATACAGAAAACATAACCCGGATTGAACTGGTCAATATGAGTGCCAAACGCTGTTCGTGAAACAAAACCAGCAAGCTCCTGAAATGAGTATTGATACAAAAAGCCTGATAAATGGCGTGTATATTTTAAAGTTGCTTGACGGAACCGGAGCAGTTTCGGTATTTAAAGTGGTGAAGTCAAAGCAGTAAAAACAACAAAAAATAAACTATCGCAGAGAATCTTTGCAAGATTCTCTGCGATAAAAAGAGTATCAGATATTTAGAAAACTATGTTAATTTTATTCTAAACTTTAAAACCACCTCCTTTGGTGGTGGTAATGTATAAAAGACAATGCCTGAAAATTATTAATTTCGTGACATGAGCAATTTCAAGAAAATAAGCCATGTCATTTACCGATGTACATATCACATAGTATGGACACCAAAATACAGATTTCGAATCCTTGAAGGTATCGTCAAAGAATTATTGAACAAAGATATTCGAACGTTGTTGGAATGGAATTATGCGAATTAGTTGAAATGAATATTCAGATCGACCATATTCACTTGATAGTAAGTATTTCACCAAAATTATCGGTTTCACAACTTATGGGAATTTTGAAAGGGAAAATCGCAATCAAAATCTTCAAAAGTTATCCTCAGTTGAAAAAGAAGCCATATTGGGGCAATCATTTTTGGGCAGGAGGATATTGTGTTGAAACGATAGGACTTGACGAAGACAAAATCAAGAAATAAGTAATATATCAAGAAAAGCAAGAACGATTAGAAGAGCAACAGCAGCTCGACTTTGGGCCCTTATAGGGCCTTAATCTAAGTCCACCTTCTTAGAGGGTGGATTCTTTAATACTTTGAAATAATATTCATGACTTTCCCTCCGGGTATATTTAACGGATTGAAAACCAAGTTAACTAAAAAATGAACACAGTTATCTTATCAGGAATTCTGCTGATTGCACTCGGTGCATTTTCATCAGGAAGTTTTGCCATCCCTTTCGAAAAAATAAAAGGTTGGAGCTGGGAAACCTATTGGATGGTATTTAGCCTTGGGGCATATATTCTTTTCCCATTGATTGCTTGCCTTATTTTTGCTCCCGAATTTATTCTGGTAATAAGATCTACGCCAACCGGAGTCCTGGTGACTGTTTTTCTGCTGGGTGCCCTCTATGGTGTTGGTAACCTTTCATTCGGATTAGCCTTACGCTACCTTGGATTATCTCTGGGTTATGCGCTTTCCCTGGGATTAATGCTTGCCATCGGTACCCTGATTCCTCCTGCTATCGACGGACGCCTTCAGGTTATGATGCAAGGCACAGGAGGAACATTACTGATTTGGGGCATCGCTATTTCAGGCATTGGGATCGCTCTTTCGGCCTGGTCCGGAATTTTGAAAGACAAAATCATGTCGGATACTAAAAAAAAGGAGAGCATCGGGGAATTCAACCTGATCAAAGGAGCGATGGCAGCTGTTTTGGTCGGATTTACAGGATCAGCCATGTCGCTGGGATTTGAACAGGGAAACTCACTGTCCGACATTGCAGCCAAACAAGGTATCGATCCTTTATTTGCAATGATGCCACTTTTTGTGGTATTGTTTGCAGGAACTTTTGTCAGCACATTTGGCTGGTGCTTCTATCTGGGCACAAAAAATAATTCACTGAAAGATTACAAACATGCAGCGACCGTCAGGATCCTTACATGGAACTATTTGTTTGGCTTGCTGGCAGGTCTGTTGTGGTTCAGTCAGTTGATTGTTTATGGTATGGGAAAAAGCAAAATGGGACCTTATACCTTC
>JALOCD010000016.1 GCA_023228025.1 Prolixibacteraceae bacterium
ACATCCTGCCCGGATTGGCCGCAATTATTGCAGGAGTGATGATCATGTTCTTTGTAGGGCTCAAAGATGATATTCTCACCTTAAGCGCATCGAAGAAATTAGCCGCTCAAATCATTGTGGCAGGAATTTTGATTTTTTTGGGCCATTTTAGGTTTACCAACCTGCATGGGTTTCTAGGCATTGAGACGATTTCAATCGTCCCAAGTGTTCTGTTGACCGGCTTTGTCTTCATTGTATTTATCAATGCCTTTAACCTGATTGATGGGATTGATGGCCTGGCAGCAGGTCTCAGCATTTTTTCCGCTGCGTTTTTTGGTACCTGGTTTTTCCTGAGCGGACATGCCGAATACGCCATCGTCTCCTTTTCCCTGGTTGGATCATTGACCGGTTTTTATTTTTACAATGTTTACGGGAAAAAGAACAAAATATTTATGGGCGATACCGGTTCGCTTACCTTAGGTACCATCATGGCCATACTTGTGATCCAGTTCAATGAATTCAACATTGACCAAACCGCACCTTATGCAATTCTTGCTTCTCCGGCCGTCTCTTTTGGCGTTCTCATTTATCCGTTGATGGATACGCTTCGGGTTTTTGCCATTCGGATCCTTCAACGGAAATCACCATTCGTCGCCGATAAAAACCACACCCACCACCGCTTGCTTGCCCTTGGGATGAACCATCACAAGGCAACTTATTTGATTCTTGCGGTCAATTTGGTATTTACATTCGCGGTTATCTATTTCCAATGGATGGGTATTTACAAATTAATGCTCTTTAATTTGGTGGTTTGCACAATACTTATGCTGATCCCCTCTTACCTCGCCGGTGTTAAAAAGAAAATTGCCAAAGATGACCCTTATCAGAAAATTATCTTCTTTGACAACCAAATATTTACCAACAATAAAGAGAAAGCGGTTATCAATGGTAACGCAAACAAAACCTTACCACTAAAAAATTTCAAAGAAGTATTGCAAAGGATCAGCTTCTGGTAAGCCACAGTTAAGGATAAAGGATAAAGTAAAAAGGATAAAGTGGGATTCGTTCAGGCTTTATCCTTTTCGCATTTATAAAGGAACCACTCTTTAACCTTTCCTTGGAGAAAGCTTCTTGGCAAATTTACTCCTTCCGTCTGACATGAGTAACACTCTTTGGTCGATATTTGATCACAGACGGTTTTGGCGCATTGCATCAACCCGGGGTGCCGCTCCTTCGTCGCTTTACCCCGGGCTACCAATATTTCGCCACTACGCGGCTTAACCCCGGAGTAAAGCTCGTCCTTTCATTTTTTGCGTAAATGCCAATTTTCCCATTTTCCCATTTTCTCACCCTCTCATTTCCCCACCTTCCCATTTTCCCATTTTCTTTTCCTATTTTTGCCCAATGATCAAATTTTTGTTTTCCTTCCCCCAATGGCTGCGCGTAATATTGGGCCTGCTCTATCTGGCTATTATTGCAAAACTCTCTCTGATGCCGGCCGATGAGGTACCTCAAATTGATTTATTTGCTGGTATTGACAAAGTTGTACACGGCTGCATGTATTTTGGACTCACTGTTTTGGCCTGCTGGACTTTTCACGCGGAAGAGAAACGGATACGGATTATCTACATCGTCCTTTTTTCTGCCGCTTTTGGTCTAATGATGGAGTTCTCCCAACTGGAAATGAATGCCGGCCGTGCCTTCGAATGGACTGATGAACTGGCCAATGCAACCGGGGCATTGCTGGGGGCTGTGGTGTATGCTTGGATTCCGGGGATTTATAGGAAAGGACTAAGGGACTAGGAGACTGGGGGACTGGGGAGTTGTTTTGATTTACATTTACATTTACATTAAATCCATGAGCCTTTTCGATACCATCAATACTGAAAGTAGCGTTCTCCTAGTCTCCCAGTCCCTCAGTCTCACAGTCCTTTCTTCTCCAATTTGTTAACAGTTTTAATTAGGAGCAAATTATGTCTGCAAAGAATATCAACGTCGGCGACCAGGTTCGCTTTCTCAATGAAGTCGGTGGAGGTCGCGTAACAGCCATCCTCACCAAAGATATGGTCAGTGTCGAAACCCTCGATGGCTTCGAAATTCCTACCTACATCAAAAATCTGGTGGTCATCGATGCCCCATCGTCCCCTTCATCCCAGTCGTCCAAGTCATCCCATTCATCCCAGTCGTCCCAGTCGTCCTCCGATGCCAAGGGCGCCAACGATCAATATGCTGAAATACGAAAAAATGGCTTTAAAGAGACCAATCAGATTAAAAACAATGATTTTCCGGAGTTTATCTTTGCAGCACTTCCCGCTAATCCTGGCAATCCACCGGAAGGCAAAATTGCTCTTTACCTGGTCAATGACTGCAACTTTACACTCATTTATCATTTCTCTACCAAAATATCGGGGCAATTCACTACCGTGGATGCCGGTATGCTCGAACCCAACACCAAGGTAGAACTGGAAAGTATCCAGCCAAAAGGGATGGGCGAACTGCCTGAATATTGTTTTCAACTGCTCTTTTTCAGGAAAAGTGGCAGCCAACTGGAGGAACCGGTTCAGAAGGAGATCCGAATTTCACCCGTCAAATTTTTCAAGGCCTCTTCGTTTGTCAAGAACAACTATTTTACCACTCCCGCCCTTCTGATAAGACTGGCAAAAAACCCACTCAAGGCAGAGTTAGACAAGCTGACAGACAAAGATTTTCAACAAGTTTCCATCTCTAAAGAGCCGAAAAGAGAACCCACTGCAGAAATGCCGAAATCTGATCTGGTCGAAATTGACCTTCACATCAATCAGCTACTCGACGATATCCGGGGACTCTCCAATGCCGATATGCTCAAACTTCAGCTCGATACTTTTAGAAAAGAGATGGACAAGGCCATTGCCTCCGGTGCCAAAAAGATCGTTTTCATTCACGGCGTCGGGGATGGCGTTCTTAAAAATGAAATCCGCAGGGAACTCCAACGCAAATATGCCAAATACCCTTACCAGGATGCCTCTTTCAGGGAGTATGGTTTTGGGGCAACGATGGCTGTACTGAAGAAATAAAGAGGGGGAGACGGGCGCTGACTTGGATCGTTGCCGCATTCATATTAGCTAGGCAGAAAGTCGAACGCCCTGCTGTAGGAGGGTGAGAAGATGGGAAAATGAGAGGGTGAGAAGATGGGAAAATGAGAGGGTGAGAAGATGGGAAAATGAGAGGGTGAGAAAATGGGAAGATGTGAAAATTGGCATTTACGCAAACAATGAAAGGACGAACTTTACTCCGGGGTAAAGCCACGTAGTGGCGAAATATTGGTAGCCCGGGGTAAAGCGACGAAGGAGCGGCACCCCGGGTTGATGCAATGCGCCAAATCCGTCCGCGATCAAATGTTCAAAATAGAGATTACCCCCTATATCGGACGGAAAGAGCGAATAATGAAAGCTGAATTGGTGATTATTCCATCCGTTGATTTGTATAGGCTCTCAATTTAATCCATATTTTTGACAACTTTTCAATCTCTGTAGAAAGCTTATCATTTAATTCTTCAGTTAACATAGCTGTATCGCAGTTCGATTGATTGATTTGAGAAACCCGGAATTTTCATCGAGCTGATTCTCAAGTACTACATCAATTTTCTGATCGCCAATCTTTTCTATTAAATTGGACACAAATTCAATTTTGGACCGTGTGGTCAACGCTGTGTCCTGCTTAGCACGGATAAAAAGATCGATATCGCCACCACGTTGCAGATTATTTACACGTGATCCGAACAGGTAAACCTGAACATCTTTCCCAAAATGTTGTTTCGCCAGATTTTTAATACTATCAATTTCAGATTTGCTCAGACGCATAGTCAAATGTACGCAATTTTTTTAATCAAAAATGCACAAAGAAGCTAGCATCATCGTTTACCCATCTCATTTCTTTATTCTCAACTTTCCACTCTCAACTTTCCACTCTCAACTTTCAACTCTCAACTTTCAACTTTCACTACAGCCAATACAAATTAGCGTCCCCATAACTCAAAAACCTATACCCGTTTGCCAGTGCATGGGCGTATACCCTTTTCCAATCCTCGCCGAGGATGGCGGAGATCAAGAGCAGCAGGGTGCTTTGTGGTTGGTGGAAATTGGTCACTAATCCGTTGATGATGCGGAATTGATATCCTGGAAGTATCATTATTTGTGTTGATGTTTCCAGACCATTATAATCCCTGGCAACCAACCAATCCAGAATTGCCTGCAACGCCTCTTTCGCTTCGATTTTGCCATCATTTTCCTGGTAAGGCTCCCATTGCTTTACCGCAAGTTGATCCACTCCGATTTGAGGCCTTCGGATCATTTTACATCCAATCCAGTATAGGCTCTCCAGGGTTCGGACTGAGGTTGTCCCGACTGCGATTACACTCCCTAGATGGCTGATCAGCCTGTTTATCAACTCTTTATTGACAAAGAAGTATTCGGTATGCATCCGGTGATCCCCGATGGTGTCTGTTTTTACCGGCTGAAAGGTCCCAGCACCGACATGCAAGGTCAACTCTTCACAGGTGATTCCTTTGGCAGCAAGCGACTTGAACACCTGATCAGTAAAGTGTAATCCGGCAGTGGGCGCCGCAACCGAACCCTTGATTTTGGAATAGATGGTCTGGTAAACCTTGAGGTCGATCTCTTCTGAATCACGGTGCAGATAAGGTGGAATGGGGATTTTCCCTGCCGCCTCCAGTATCTCTGAGAATGTATAATGCGAATTGTCCCAACTGAATTTGATCTCAAAACCACCCTCCAGTTCCCCCACTAATTCTGCACTCAGCACCACTACTTCCCCTTTTTCAGGTTTCTCCCCTTTCCCAGAATTCGTAATTCGTAATTCGTAATTCGTAATTTCTCCTCCCTCCGTCTCTCCGTCTATCCGTCTCTCCGTCTCCCCTTTCCCAGACTCCGTAATTTGTAATTTGTAATTCGTAATTCGTAATTGTCTTTCCGTCTCCCCCTCTCCCCCTCTTTCTTCCATTTTCACAACAATCTGCATCTTAAGAGTCTCCCCTTTCCATCTCTTCTTGTTGCCCACAATGCATTTCCAGCGACACGATGTGGTCTGCGCAAAGGAGAGAACATAGTCGTGCGGGAAGGTAGGTTCAAGACAAAATATTTCGACTACAGCCCCTGTCGATTTGGTAAAATGAAGCCTTGCATGGATTACCCTCGTGTTGTTAAATACCAGCATTGATGAGGCCGGCAGCAGCTCCGGCAAATCAGGGAACCCATGGTCTTCAATTTCACCCTTTCTCCACACCAACAACTTAGAATTGTCGCGTACAGACAAGGGATACTTCGCTACCGACGAATCCGGAAGGTCGTAATTGAAATCTGAAATTGGAATGGCGCTAAAATCTTTAAATATCATATACTCGATTAATGTCGGTTTCTTCTATTCACCCATTGACTGCCCCTCTTTCTCTTTTCCTCAACGGGCATCCATTTAACCCCTATATAAATTCCCAAACGATTCTCGAAATGATTCCCCGAATCGCTGGCAATCCCACAAAGCAATTGTAACGATTTTCGCGGGATGCGGTAAACCAATTCATCCAAAATAGATAGTTCGTCCAGCGGTTTTGTAAAGTAATTTCCATTTGTGCCAAAGTTACGGGAGAAGGTCATGAGCATTTTCCAGCTTAAATTTTTACCTAAAAATCCTTTCATCCCCACATGGTGCATCCACATCCGGGTACTTTCAAATCCATTTGAAACCCCATTTGCATCCACCACGGGAATAAACAATGGTGTGCCCATCATCCTGGAATAGTGGGTGAATCCCGACTGATAGTCGCCCTGGTAAAAGTAATTATCCCCGCCATTGCCCGGACTGGTCAGGGGATTTCCGCTTTGATTCAAGGTATGCATCCATTCATAAACAATTTCATTTAAGATTTGAGGTTTCTGTTTCTCCCAATGGATTCCCCACAAACCATCAGAAATATTGGCCAATTTCATCTCCTGACGATCTTGAAATGGATGGTTCCAATAAAAGGTGAGTTGGTCATATTCCCACTGCTTGTTCACCTCCAGATTGTATAAACCCAATTGGTTACCAACAATATTGACCTGATCTCCGTTGGATAATTCCTTACTTACTTGCCTGCTCAACAGGTAATTAAAATAAGCTTCCTTTCCTGGCAATCGGCCCAATGTAGGAGAGGTTCCTCCCCAAAATACATAATGTTCGACACCTGCTGAAATATTCCATTCACCGGACAAATCCATTTTCACATAAAAATTTTTGTGGTGGAGGTGCGCATTTTGGACCCAGCTGTTATCCAGCAAAATACCTTCTGCGTAGAGCGCTTTCCAGGTAAGTGGTCCTGACTTGAAGGGAAAAGATGTATATCCGTTTGTGCCCAGTGATACTTGCGGAAGGGGTCTTGCGTTGTTCGATGCATCCATGCGGCCATTTGTCGAGGAGAGGCCTCCGAAACGAACTGGATCCGCCTCCGCACCTGCTTTCACTACCAGCCACTGGTATCTGATCCCTGCCCAATACTGATTCGGTTGAAAATACGATTTCCCTGTATAGCCACCAACCAGTTCTGTCCCATAACAATAGTCCCAAGGGTAAGATGTATCAATATCCATATTCCTGAAAAAACCGGTCCTTAAAAGCTGCGTAGCATTATCATCTAACGGGGGAGTCCCGTTTTGATTCGCCTTGAACCAAAAAGGAAGATCCTTGCCCGTTGAGGCATAGGATCGAAAAGATGCATAGAAGGTTGGGGAACTGCTCCCTTCCTGGGCCTTAAGTCCTGAAACAGAAACTTGAAAAAGCAAAAGGAATAGGATAACCCGCATAAAAAACCTTTGTTCCAAAACGCTTAAATGTGTTGGGACAAAGATATAAAAAACGCAGACCTGTAAGCCGGGTTCTGTTTTGCATTCTGTCATTGATCTTGGACGAATGTCACCATCCGCCTCGTGCAGCCTACCCCCTGCAAGGATGGTCCCGAAGAACCGTTTGGAAGCGGGCAGCCTCCTTCCTTTCGGACTTGCAGTATATTTGGCCTTACAACCCATGAGGTGTACGGCTGATTGTGTCACCACAACCACCGGTGGGCTCTTACCCCGCCTTTTCACCCTTATCCCGACGCGAGGCCGGGACGGTTATTTTCTGTTACACGACTGCAGGCTTTCACCCGCCTTCCCGTTAGGAAACATGGCGCCCTATGTTGCCCGGACTTTCCTCCCCGTTTGCACAGGGCGACAGAACGGTCTGCGCAGGGCAAAGATAGGTGTTTTAATCCTGATTGATGCACTGCCATGTGCTTGTCGAAGAGGGGAAAATGGGAAAATTGGGAAATGGGAAAATGGGAGGGTGGGAAAATGGGAGGGTGGGAAAATGGGAGGGTGAGAAAATGGGAGGGTGAGAAAATGGGAAGATGGGAAAATGGGAAGATGGGAAAATGGGAAGATGTGAAAATGGGCATTTATGCAAACAATGAAAGGACGAGCTTTACTTCGGGGTAAAGCCACGTAGTGGCGAAATATTGGTAGCCCTGGGTAAAGCGACGAAGGAGCGGCACCCCGGGTTGATGCAATGCGCCAAAACCGTCTGCGATCAAATATCGACCAAAGAGTGTTACCCATGTCAGACGGAAGGGGCAATTTTTCGAATTAGCGGAAAGTACCTCAAAGGATTGAGGAGTTTTTTATCTTTGCAGCCAAATAACCAGAAAATAAAATTAAGAATGGATGCATTTGTTTTCCCGGGACAGGGGGCGCAGTTTGTAGGAATGGGCAAAGATCTTTTTGACAACTCACTTGAAGCCAAAGCACTTTTTGAAAAAGCCAACGAAATTCTAGGGTTCAACATCACCGACATCATGTTTGGCGGTACCGATGAAGAGCTCAAACAGACAAAAGTCACCCAACCTGCAATTTTTCTGCACTCCGTACTGCTGGCAAAAACCATGGGCGCAACATTTCAGCCGGATATGGTAGCCGGACATTCGCTCGGCGAATTTTCTGCCTTGGTTGCAGCCAAGGCCCTCTCCTTCGAAGACGGATTGTTGCTGGTGTCCAAAAGGGCTTTGGCCATGCAGAAGGCATGCGAAGTTGAACCCTCTACCATGGCGGCGATCCTGGGGGTCGACGATGTGGTCGTTGAACAGGTTTGCAGCGAAATTGCCGAAGTGGTGGTTCCTGCCAACTACAACTGCCCCGGTCAGTTGGTTATTTCAGGTTCCATTGAAGGGGTTGACAAGGCATGCGCCCGGCTTACGGAACTGGGTGCCAAGCGCGCCCTTCGTCTCAATGTGGGTGGCGCCTTTCACTCACCGTTGATGGAACCCGCCCGTACAGAACTGGCAGAGGCGATCAATTCCACGGAGTTCAAGACACCTGTTTGCCCTGTTTACCAGAATGTCAATGCTTCACCTGTTTCTGATCCCACTGAGATCAAAGCCAACCTGATTGCCCAACTGACGGCGCCCGTGCGCTGGACACAAACGGTTGTCAACATGCTGGCCGATGGGGCAGACTCTTTTACAGAAGTTGGTCCAGGCAGCGCGCTGCAGGGGATGATCAAAAAGGTGGACCGCACAGTGCAGACGAATGGGATTAGTACCTTTCAGATGTAATTACAAATTAAAGATTACAAATTAAATATTATGGGGAGTTGTGCAACACGTGCATTGCTCCCTTAATTTTTAATCTTTAATTTGTAATTTTACCTGGATGCGTTATAAACTCACATTGAAGCTGTTCGACCCTCACCGCAATATCCTGCCGGTGAACTACCAGTTTGAGCTGGGTTCATGGTTTTATCGCATGGTCAACCAGCAGGATAGCGCCCTCCATGCATATTTGGTTTCTTCCGGGTACGTTAAAACGGAGGAACCCTTTCGCAACTATGTCTTTTCCCATCTGATGGTTCCAGACCGGAAGATCGAAGGCGACCGGCTTTTGATCCAAAGCGAAAGAGTAGGGCTTATTTTCTCTACCATTCCGGACGAATCATTGGCTCCTTTGGTTATAGAATGTTTTAAAAAGATCCACTTCCTGTTGGGTGACCGCATTTCACAGGTCTCATTTCTGGTTGAAACAGTCGAACGGTTGCCGGATCCGGATTTTACCGACAAAATGACTTTCAAAACTGTTTCGCCGCTTCACCTCACAATGAAAGTCAAGGATCGGAAAAATGAGCAATTCCTCTCACCCGAAATTTCAGGTTATGCCCGTTTTTTTTACGAGAACCTTCAGCAGAAATTCAGGTTACTAAATGGCTTCGACCATCCACACGACCCGCTGATCGGGAAATTCAAGCTACGATCGCCCGTTACCCAGAAGGGAATTACGGTGCATTCGGGCAATTCCGGTCAAAATAAACTCATTGGTTATCAGTTGCGGTTCAGGCTGCAAGCCGATCCTGAATTGCTAAAAGTAGGCTATTATTTAGGATTCGGGGAGAAGAACCATTTGGGGTTCGGGTGTTGCGAGATTCTTTAGTTGCCAGTTTTTTTTTAGATCATCGTCAAATTCGTCTGGTATTTTGGGGAACCTTTTGATCGCTTTAGGTATTAATAATATCTGACTATGTGACCTTTATACCTAATTTCCCTTTTGAGGAATTCTGACAAGAAATTGATAATACCATTTTACATGCAAGTTTTTTGTTTATACTTCCTGTAATTTAAATGGTATTTGCATACTTATGGGGAAGCACAGTGCCGTTATTGACAAGAAGAATGCTTAAATTTGATAGTAAATTCAAATCACCATAATTCCAGATAGTTAAATTAAATCATTATTCGAATGAGACACAAAAATTATTTTTTGCTAGTTGCTTATACTTTTGTTATGCTTTTTGCCTCAGGGTCATATGTGGCAAATGCGCAGCCAATTGCTCCTGATCCAACCTTCCGTATCGGGAAACTAGCCAACGGAATGACTTATTACATCCGTCACAACGAAGAGCCCAAAGAGCGGGCCAGCTTTTACATTATTCAAAACGTAGGTGCACTTTTGGAAGATGACAGCCAGAACGGACTTGCTCACTTCCTGGAGCACATGGCCTTCAACGGCACCAAAAATTTCCCTGACAAGGGGATCATCAATACCCTCGAAAAGCATGGGGTTCAATTCGGACGAAACATTAATGCCTACACCGCTTTTACCGAGACAGTCTACAACATGAGCGATGTACC
Source organism: Prolixibacteraceae bacterium (assembly GCA_023228025.1). Lineage (GTDB taxonomy): Bacteria > Bacteroidota > Bacteroidia > Bacteroidales > Prolixibacteraceae > CAINVV01. The sequence continues at coordinate 10,163 of JALOCD010000016.1, forward strand.
GGTTACCAAACCCGGACTGGTCGATACCTGTTTGCTGGTATTGCACGACTGGTCACATTTCCTGTTGCTCTCCGACAAAGAGATTGATTCTGAGCGGGGTGTCATTACGGAAGAGTGGAGAACTCGCCGCACAGCCGGATTCAGGATGCAACGAGCCATGTTTCCCGTGTTGTTCAAAGGTTCAAAGTATGCTGTCAGGGATGTTATTGGTGATTCAGCGATCATCAAACATTTCAAATATGACACCTTACGAAAATTTTACCACAATTGGTACCGCACAGATCTTCAGTGTATCGCCATTGTCGGGGATATCAATGTAGATGAGGTCGAAAAGAGCATTAAAAACCAATTCACTTCTATCCCTGCCGTAGAAAATGCCCAACCTCGGGTAGATTTCCCAATACCGTTTCACAAAGAGACGTTGTATGTGCAGATTAAAGATAAAGAAGCATCGGATTATGGCGTTAGTATTTACATCAAGCACAGTGAGCAAAAACCCGAGACCAAAGATATGGCCTACTACCGTGAACAGTATGCCACTCAATTGTTCAACAGCATGATGGGCGACAGAATTAGTGAATTGCTGCAAAAAAGTCCCACTCCTTTTGTCGGCGGTAATGTCGGATTTGGCAGTCTGGTAAGAGGATACGATGTCATGAGTATTTCAACGACTGCAAAACCCGACCAGGAAGATGTAGCGCTAAGGGCCATCTATACGGAAGCTCAACGGTTGGTTCGTTTTGGATTTACACAGGGAGAGGTCGATCGTGCCAAGAGTAACATGCTTACACGAATTGAAAACCAGTATAAACAACGCGACAAGATTCGTAACGATTCCTACATCAGTGATGCCCAGTCAAATTTTTTGAGCAACGAACCACTCACATCCATCGAATACGACTGGCAAGCTGTCCAAAAAATCCTTCCAACCATTACAGCAGATGAGTTATCTGCAAAAGCCAAACAGTGGATTGTTCCGGAGAACAGGGTCATTATCGTAACCGGACCCGACAAAGAAAATGCCAAATTATTGACGGAACCTGAGGCATTGGCAATTCTCAAAGAGGTTGAAGTATCGGATATCAAACCTTATGAAGACACGAAAGTCAGTACCAGTCTTATTGACAAACCACTCAAAGGATCTTTGGTAGTCAAGACAACTCCGCTACCACAATTTAAAGCAGTTGAATGGACATTGGCCAACCATGCAAAAGTTGTCTACCGGATGGCCGACCATGAGAAAGACAACATCGCCGTACGGGGGACCAGCCCGGGAGGAAGCTCGTTGTTACCCGTTGACCTATTGGCATCCGGCATGATGATGTCACAATTTGCCGGGATGTTTGGGGTCGATAAATTTGATGCAATTACCTTAAAGAAAATGTTGACAGGTAAAAATGTCAATGTTAGCGTGGGCCTTTCAGAGCTGAACGAAACAATATCAGGCTCTTCTGCACCAAAGGACTTCGAAACGATGATGCAGTTGCTCTATTTGAAGTTTGAGAAGCCTCGTTTCGACAAGGAGGCATTTCAGGCGCTGAAGGGCAGGTATGCAGGTATGGTGGCCGGTTTGGCCAACAATCCTCAAAAGATATTGGGCGACTCTTTAACGCTGATCATGACAAGCAACAGCAAACGCACCAAACTGGTTGTACCCGCCATGATTGATGAACTATCGGTTGAGCAAATGGAAAAGATCTACCGTGACAGGATTGCCGATGCCGGTGACTTTACCTTCTTCATTGTTGGTAATCTCGATGAGGCCACAGTTAAACCATTGGTCGAAAAATACATTGGCTCGCTGACAGATTTGCCCAGAACAGAAAAATGGAAGGACAACAATGTGAATGGTCCCAAAGGAAAAACAACAAGGGAGATAGCTATCCCGATGCAAGTCAACAAAGCGACCGTGATCGTCAATTACAACAAGTTTACCCCATACGATGCCAAATCAAATCTTATTCTGGATATCATCAAAGGGGTACTAACGCTTCGTTATACCGAGGAGATACGCGAAAAAGAGGGTGGTACTTATGGCGTTAGCGTAATGGGAACCAGTCAGCATTATCCCAAAGCAGAGAAGGGAATGCAGATGATGTTTGATGCAGAACCTGAACGGTCGGCACACCTGAAGTCAATCATCTACAGCGAAATCGATAAGGTCATCGCTAACGGGCCAACTGCGGAAGACCTGGACAAAGTGGTAAAGAACCTACTGAAGAACCGCGAACAGAACAAGCTTCACAACAGCTATTGGATGAATGCCCTGACAGATTATTATCAGAACAACATCAATCCTGATGCACCCGAGAATTTCGAAAAGATACTTGGTAGTTTGACCCGTGAGGATGTGAAGAAATTTGCAGCAACTTACTTTAAAAGCGCCGATCTTGTTGATTTGATTTTTTTACCCGCAAAAAAATAGTTCCACTACCGTGGATTGTAAATGAAAAATACCTGGTTTTGACCGGGTATTTTTTTTGTGGAGCTGAGGGGAGTCGAACCCCTGTCCAAACGAGGAAGCAATACGCTTTCTCCATGCTTAGCCTTGATTTGGTTTTCGAACAACAGCTGGCTCAAGGCTACCGACTGTTGTCTTAACTCCGGTTGTTTCACCAGGGAAGCGGAGTAATCCCCTGACTATTCCCGATTTATCTGCACCTCCGGGTCGGGCCGCTTCAGGACATGGCACCCGGGAGATGTCTCGCTCCAGTATCTAATACCGGATTAGCTGATCAACGTTGCGTCGATTAAGCGGCAAGAGCGAAGTTATCTGCGCCAACTAATTGTTTGAGCCTTAAGATTTACGGGCCAAAACTCAATGCCCGGCATGCTTACATACCTCTTCTGCCCGCTGTCAAAACCGGTCAGCCCCAATGGGGATGCAAAGATAGGAATTTCTTTCAACAATTCTTCAACGCCTCTATCGTTGCTTTCGGATCTGCAGAATTGAATATGAAGTTTCCGGCCACGAGCACATCGGCCCCGGCCATAAAAAGTTGTCTGCCCGTATCCATGTTTACCCCTCCATCGACCTCGATGAGGGCGTTGGGCGCGAGGGTATTCACCATCTGCCGAAGGGTTACAAGCCTTTTGTAGCTTCCCGGAATGAATTTCTGTCCACCGAAACCGGGATTAACCGTCATCAGCAGAATCAGATCCAGGTCATGCATGATGTCAATCAGCATTTGAACTGGTGTATGCGGATTGATAGCAACACCAGCCTTCATACCCAATTCGCGAATGACCCCAATTGTTCGGTTAAGGTGAGGGCATGTTTCGTAATGCACCGTAAGAATATCGGCGCCAGCCTCTTTGAACCGTTCGAGGTAACGATCAGGATCGGAGATCATCAAATGAACATCCAGGGGTTTCGCTGCAACCTTTTTGATCTGTTCGATCACAGGAAGCCCAAATGAGATGTTGGGCACAAAATGTCCGTCCATCACATCACAATGAATCCAGTCAGCCACACTTTGGTTAACCATTTGGATATCGTCGCCAAGCCGGGTAAAATCGGCTGCCAATAGGGAAGGTGCAATCAAATGCTTCACAACAGGTTATATAAGGTAATTACAAATTACAGATGACAAATTACAAATTAAAAAAGCATTGTTTGTGAGCGGGCAAATATGCTTCGCCAACAATAAAAGCCTTATGTAATTTATTGAAACAAATATAACCTGTTTTGGTTAGATGTTAGCCTAGGAAAGGTTTTAAAATTGTTCGAAATTGAATGTTCTTTAGTTTTCTGATGCTACTATCTTTGATCTGTCTCACCCGCTCGCGGGTTAAGCCAAATCTGCTGCTAATGTCATCAAGTGCCAAAGCCTGATCACCGTTCAGGCCGTAATAGGAAGAGAGGATGGCTGCTTCACGGCTATCCAGTTTACTCAACAGTCGTTTAATCTCAATTTTTAGGGAGGTTTCTAACAAGCCATTGTCAGGGCTAGGTGCGAAATCATTTTTATATAAATCATACTGACTGTTTTCATTTTCTTCATCATCATAAAGCGGGGCATCAAGTGAGAGGTGATATCCGCTGGTATGAATTGCCTGATCTACTGTTAAGACGTTCATCTCAAGAATCGAAGCAATTTCCTCCGCAGTCGGATCTCTTTGAAACTCCTGCTCCAATTGTGCAAAGGTCCGGTTGATTTTGTTCAGGTTATCTACCCTATTTTGAGGTAGTTTTACCAACCTTGCTTGTTCGGCGATGGCTTGAAGAATGGCTTGCCTGATCCACCAAACAGCATAGGAGATAAATTTGAACCCTTTAGTTTCGTCAAACCTTTGCGCGGCCTTAATCAGCCCTATATTTCCTTCATTGATAAGGTCTGATAAAAGAAGACCTTGATTCTGATATTGTTTTGCTACTGAAATGACAAACCTAAGATTGCATTTGACAAGTGCATTAAGCGCAGTGAGATTTCCGGCCTTCACCTGCTGCGACAAAAAAATCTCTTCGTCGCTGTTTAGCAATCTTAATTTCCCAATTTCGAGAAGATACTTTTCAAGAGAGGGAGCCTCCCTGTTGGTGATCTGTTTTATTATCCTGAGCTGTCTCATAAATTTCTTTTTGATTCGCTCGGGCAATGAAAAGTGAAGCCTCATTGAAAGCATTACTACTTCCAATTTTAAAAACTAAGATTATAACAATAATAACCAAAAAAAAGGATTTTCGGAAAAGATTCAGGTGTAATTTTTAATGAATTTTCAATTAAATCCACTTTTACATCAACGAAATGCACAATGCGTATAAAATTATGTTAGTTAAAATATTTTTGGCGGTTAAAGCGTAACCAACGGGTTCTATATTTATGTTTCGCAATTTTTTTTTGCAAATCATGAAATTTTTAAGAATTGGAAACAATTTCAGCCTTAAAATTTTCTGTTTTTTCCATATTTTCAGCGAAAAGTGTCAATTTTTTAGAAATACTGAGGGAAATATTTTGTCAAAAAGGCCTTTTTTTTTCATTCTCAATGCACAACTGATTGAATTCAACATTTTAACAGCAACATTTTTTGTGAATTAAAATGAATTACCTACATTTGTCTCGGATTTAGATCAGCGATCTGACACATAATCTTCAATTATCCCTGTTATCTCTTCCTAAGTTATTTTATTATAGTATTAAAATCTTCAACATTTTGTTGCTCTTTGCAGCATCTGTTCCGATCACAAATCAGCAAAAATCATGTACGACATCCTGGAACTGAGCAAGAAACTCTTGCCGGAATTGCGCGAAATTGGTAAAGAATTAAACATCAAGCGCATCGAGTCTTTTAAAAAACAAGACCTTATTTATGTAATCCTTGATACTCAGGCTATCAGAGATTCGGTTATTAAAACGCCTGAAAAAAAGGTGGCTCCCAAGGAGGTTCCTACCCCAAAAGCACCAAAAGTGAAGGTTGAAGTAAAACCACCTTCCGAAAAAAAGATCATTCGCATCGTCAAAAAATCGGGCGATGTGCAGAGTATTGAAGCAGCAGTTGCTCCCACAGTTGACCAGACTCCTCCCCCACTCGTTGAAGAAAAAGATCTCTTCTCTGGTGAGTCCGCTTCAGTGCATCCCGAACAGGCTCCAGTTGAAAAACCTTTTCATGCCAAGGGAGACAAAGTCAGGAAAGAATCAATCCACCAAAAAGAACGCAGACCCCGCGTATTACGTAGTGAGTCGGCAATCCTTTCTGTAAGTTCGGTGGTTACTGCTCCTATTGAGAGTCCGGAAACTGAGGAAAATGTCGTTGCCAAAATTGTACCTGAAGTTACTGAATCACGGTCTGAAGAGAAAAGGGCTCCCATCATTAAGAACCTTCAGAAAAAAGAGTTCACCCCAAATCAACAGTTTTCCCCAAAAAATGGAAATGGGCAACAGCCTCCACAACCAAAACAGACAGAGGTAAAAGAGGCTGAAAAATCTTACGATTTCGAAGGGGTTATCAACCAGACAGGTGTCCTCGAGATTATGCAGGAGGGATACGGATTCCTTCGTTCTTCAGATTACAACTATTTGACTTCACCGGATGATATTTATGTATCCCAGTCGCAAATCAAATTGTTTGGTCTCAAGACCGGTGATACTGTTCACGGCATTATCCGCCCACCCAAAGAGGGAGAGAAATATTTCCCTTTGGTCAAAGTGGTAGAGATCAATGGACGCAGTCCTGAGTATATTCGCGACAGGGTACCATTCGAGCACCTTACCCCGCTCTTTCCTGACGAAAAATTCAATATCGCCGGTAAAGCCAGCAGCATCTCTTCCAGGGTGGTCGATATGTTCGCCCCTATCGGAAAGGGACAGCGCGGATTGATCGTGGCCCAGCCAAAAACGGGTAAAACGATGTTACTGAAGGACATTGCCAATGCCATTGCAGCCAATCATCCTGAAGTATACATGATCATCCTTCTGATCGACGAACGTCCTGAAGAGGTAACTGATATGGCCAGAAGCGTCAATGCCGAGGTGATTTCATCTACCTTTGACGAGCCGGCAGAACGCCACGTCCGCATTGCCAACATGGTTCTTGAAAAAGCCAAAAGACTCGTTGAGTGCGGGCATGATGTGGTAATCCTGCTCGACTCTATCACCCGTTTGGCACGTGCCTACAACACAGTAGCACCCGCTTCGGGCAAAGTTCTTTCGGGTGGTGTCGACGCAAACGCTTTACACAAACCCAAGCGCTTTTTTGGTGCTGCCCGAAACATCGAAGAGGGCGGCTCGCTCACCATTTTGGCAACGGCTTTGACCGATACCGGTTCAAAAATGGACGACGTAATCTTTGAAGAGTTCAAAGGAACCGGTAACATGGAACTCCAACTCGACCGCAAATTGTCGAATCGCCGGGTATTTCCATCTGTCGATATCCTGGCCTCAAGTACCCGTCGCGAAGACCTGCTGCTTGAAAAGGCTATGCTCGACAAGATCTGGGTCCTGCGTAATTTCCTTAACGGCATGAATTCAGTTGAAGCGATGGAGTTTGTAAGAGACCGTTTGTCCAAAACCAATTCGAATGAGGAGTTTATTATATCTATGAACTCCAATTAGGGAGTGACTAGAGTGAACTAAAGTGACTTTTATTTTTAACAAGTATAAATAACACTCATCTCTAAAAATTGTCATATAGAGATTACATTATTGTCTAAATTCTGCTTATTTTTGTTGTTTCAAACAAGATTAAGTGGAACACTTCTTCGAATCTCATAAACTTTTGGTTCATGCCGGCGATCATTGGATCGTCAGGGAACTTTTCCACGAGATCGACTGGAGTGCCAGGATCATCGGCATCAAGGGCTTTCGTGGAGTAGGCAAAACTACTTTACTGCTCAACTTTATCCGGGAGAAGTATGGTGATTCGCGTAATTGCCTTTATGTGAACCTGAATGATTTCTATTTCTCCAAGAGGAGGATCTTCTCCTTTGCCGACGAATTCTACAAACGAGGAGGCAAAGTTCTCGTACTCGATCAAATTCACAAATACCCCGACTGGTCAAACGAATTGCGTCAGTGTTATGACGAACTTCCGGGACTACAGCTAATCTTCAGTAGCTCACCTGTATTGCGAATCCTGGAGGGTGACAATAATCTGAAAGACATTGCCAAAATTTACCACCTCGAAGGGCTCTCATTCCGTGAATTTCTGAATTACAGGTCGGGCAGCAATTTTGGCAAACTGACACTTGCCGATATCCTGGTAAGGCACAAGGAAATTGTTCCTGATATTATCCGCGATGTACGTCCTTTGGCCTATTTCCCCGAGTATCTGAAAAGTGGATACTATCCCTATTTTATCAGAAATCACGAATTTTACAGCGAGAGCCTGTTGCGTCATATCAATCTGGCGTTGGAGATTGATGTGACCTATCTGAACCAGATCGAGTTGAAATATCTGCCCAAATTGAGAAAACTTTTGCAATTAATTGGAGCACAAATGCCCTTCTCGCCCAATGTCAGCAAAATAAGCGCCGAAATTGAAACATCCCGCACAACAGTTTTGAATTATCTCAACTACCTGAAGGATGCCAGGCTGATTGATCTGCTTTTTGAAAACGGAAATAACGGTCAGCTTCAAAAACCTGAGGTGGTCTATCTTCACAATACCAATCTGCTCCACATTATTGCGCCTGATAATATCAACAACCGGAATCTGCGTACCACCTTCTTTTACAACCAGGTAGGGTACCAGAATAGCGTCAAATCATCAAAATCGCTCGATTTTCGGGTAAATAACCAATATGAATTTGTCATTGGCGGAAAATACACGCAGACGGAGGGTGAAAATTGTTTCGCAGCCGCGGATATGATTGAAACCGGTGAGGGAAATGTGGTGCCGTTGTGGTTGTTTGGATTCCTCTATTAGGACGACTGAGAAGACTGGGACGAAGGGGATGACTGGGACGACTTGGACGAAGGGGAGAGGGGGCGGGTGGAACTCCCAAAGTTGAAACGGGTAAAGGAGCGATGGGAAGATTGGAAAATGAGAAGATGAGACCGGTCCCAGTGCGAAGTCGAAGGCTTCATTGCCGTCTGCTTTAGCTGAATGATCAAAATAAGAATTACAATTACGGCTTTAGCCAAATTTTTAGAGGTTTTGGCTAAAGCCCCGAAAATTTAATAATACCTTGACCGTCAGCTAAAGCAGACGGCAATGAGCGAAGAAAGGCACTTAACATAAAGAGTTGAAATGTTTAAAATATTGATCCATCACAAATGTTAAAAAAATGACAAAAGAGAAAAAATTTATCACCTGCGACGGTAATTACGCTGCCTCTTACATTAGCTACATGTTTAGCGAAGTGGCTTGTATTTATCCTATTACACCATCTTCCACGATGGCAGAAGTTGTGGACGAATGGGCGGCCAATGGTCGTAAAAACATTTTTGGTCAGAAGATGCGCATCACTGAGATGCAGAGCGAAGGCGGTGCGGCAGGCGCCGTTCACGGATCGCTGCAATCTGGGGCATTAACTACCACTTATACTGCTTCACAGGGACTTCTCCTGATGATCCCGAATATGTACAAAATTGCGGGAGAACTATTGCCTTGCGTATTCCACGTAAGTGCGCGTGCCCTGGCAGGACACGCCCTTTCGATCTTCGGCGACCACAGCGACGTATATGCTTGCCGTCAAACGGGTTTCGCCATGCTGGCATCCGGATCGGTTCAGGAAACCATGGACCTCAGTGGCGTTGCTCATTTGGCCACTTTGAAGACCCGTGTTCCTTTCCTTAATTTCTTCGATGGATTCCGTACTTCCCACGAAATTCAGAAAATTGTGCCCATAAACCAGGACAAAATTGCGGCGCTTATTGACCAGGATTCGCTCAAGGCATTCCGCGAAAGAGCGCTCAATCCTGAGCATCCTGTTACCCGTGGTACTGCACAGAATCCTGATATTTTCTTCCAGGCCAAAGAAGCTTGCAACCCATTCTATGATGCCGTTCCGGATGTTGTAGAGGCTTACATGCAGGAGATTAACAAAATCACCGGTAGGGAATACCACCCATTCACCTATTATGGAGCCAAAGATGCGGAAAATGTAATCGTGGCCATGGGCTCTGTTACCGAAACCATCCGCGAAGTGATTGATTACCTGAATGCGCAGGGTAAAAAATATGGATTGGTCAGCGTTCACCTCTACCGTCCGTTTGCCACCAAATATTTCTTCAACGTGATGCCTTCGACCGTTAAGAAAGTCACAGTTCTCGACCGCACCAAAGAACCGGGAGCCAACGGTGATCCATTGTACCTGGATGTGCGCGATGCCTTCTACGGTAAGGAGAATTGCCCGATCATCGTAGGCGGTCGTTACGGGTTGGGATCCAAGGATGTTACCCCGTCACAAATTATTGCGGTGTACAAAAACATGGAGATGAAAGAGCCAAAAGGCAAATTCACCATCGGAATCGTCGACGACGTAACATTCACTTCGTTGCCATTGCTTCCTGAGATCAAAGTATCGGCCGATGACATCTACGAAGCCAAATTTTATGGTCTGGGATCAGACGGTACTGTTGGCGCCAACAAAAACTCCATCAAAATCATCGGTTCAGCCACCGACAAATATTGCCAGGCCTATTTCGCCTACGACTCCAAAAAGTCGGGTGGATTTACGGCTTCCCACCTGCGTTTCGGCGACAGTCCGATCCGTTCGACCTATTTGATCACCACTCCCGACTTCGTGGCCTGCCACGTTCAGGCATACATCCATTTGTACGATGTATTGAAAGGGCTGAAAAAAGGAGGTTCCTTCCTGTTGAACACCATCTGGGAGGAGGATGAGGTAAAAAAACGCCTTCCCAATTCTATGAAGAAATTCCTGGCTGAAAACGAAATAAAATTTTACACCATTAACGGAACGAAGCTGGCTGTCGACCTTGGTTTGGGCAACCGCACCAACACCATCATGCAGGCTGCGTTCTTCAAAATTACCAATGTTATTCCATTTGAACTGGCTGTCGACCAAATGAAAAAGGCGATTGTCAAATCGTATGGCATGAAAGGTGAGCAGATCGTCAACATGAACTTTGCCGCAGTTGATGCCGGTGGTAACAATGTGTCGAAGATCGAAGTTCCTAAGGAGTGGGCAAATCTGGCTGTTGAGGCTGAAGTGATTGATGAAGACCGCCCTGAGTTTATCCGTAAGGCCGTCGATATGATCAATGCCCAGAAGGGTGACGATCTTCCTGTATCTATCTTCAAAGGTATTGAAGACGGTACTCTTCCCGCAGGTACCACCGCTTTTGAGAAGCGCGGTATTGCCGTTGATGTTCCGGAGTGGATTGACGACAACTGTATTCAGTGTAACCAGTGTTCTTATGTATGCCCCCACGCAGCAATTCGTCCTTTCCTTATCAGCGAGGAGGAGATGGCCAAATTACCTGAAGGCACTACAGGTGTGAAAGCCAACGGCAAACAATATGCCGGATTGCAATTCCGTATCCAGGTCTCCCCATACGACTGTACAGGTTGTGGCAACTGTGCCGATGTTTGTCCGTCGAAAGAGAAAGCCCTTGTCATGAAACCATTGGAGTCACAACTCGAAAACGTCCCACGCTGGAGTGCCATCGAGAAATATGTCACTTACAAAGACAAACTTGCCGAAAAAGACAAGAACATCAAAAATTCACAGTTTGCTCAACCGCTCTTCGAATTTTCGGGCGCTTGTGCCGGATGCGGAGAAACGCCATACATCAAACTGATTACCCAACTGTTTGGTGAGCGCATGATGGTGGCCAATGCCACCGGATGTTCCTCAATTTATGGTGGATCAGCCCCGGCAACTTCTTATACCAGCAACAAAGAGAGCGGACGTGGGCCGGCATGGGCCAATTCACTCTTCGAGGACAATGCCGAATATGGCTTTGGGATGGCCGAAGGAGTTTCCTTCAGCCGCGACCGTATCGCTGACATCATGAAGTCGGCCATGGAAGCCGGAGTATCTACTACTGAAACTGAAGCCTTTAACGAATGGCTCGAAAACAGGAATGATACTGCAGGTTCTGAAGCAGCTACCGCGAAGGTGCTGGATGTAATTTCCGGCAAGAATGAAAAATATGCGATGGAACTTGTTTCCCTGAAGCAATACATGATCAAAAAATCGATTTGGATCTTCGGTGGTGATGGTTGGGCATACGACATTGGTTACGGTGGTTTGGACCACGTATTGGCACAGGGACAAAATGTCAACATCCTGGTATTGGATACCGAAGTGTACTCAAATACCGGCGGCCAGGCATCCAAGTCTACCCCGATCGGAGCTGTAGCAAAATTTGCCGCTGCTGGTAAACGGATCCGCAAGAAAGACCTTGGCGTGATTGCGATGAGCTATGGGTATGTTTATGTGGCACAAGTGGCCATGGGGGCCAACCAGGCACAATACCTGAAAACCATCCGTGAGGCGGAAGCTTATCCTGGTCCATCCCTGATTATCGCCTATGCACCATGTATCGCTCATGGCCTGCGTTCGATGGGGCGTACACAGGAAGAGGAAAAACTGGCAGTCGAATGTGGCTACTGGCATCTCTACCGATACAATCCACAATTGGAGGACGAAGGCAAGAATCCATTCCAACTCGATTCAAAAGAGCCCGACTGGAGCAAATTCCAGGATTATCTGAATGGTGAGGTTCGTTATACCGCCCTGAAGAAATCCTTCCCCAAAGAGGCCGATGAGCTTTTCAAGGCTGCGGAGGAGAATGCACTCTGGAGGTATCGCTCTTACCAGCGGATGAACCGCTCGGATTGGAATTTAGTCGCAGCAGAATAGTTTTTGTACTATTTGATAACAAAAAGGCGCTTGAGAGATCGGCGCCTTTTTGTTTGCAGGACTAGGATGACTGGGACGACTGGGACGAAGGGGAAGACAAGGAAGAGGGCGAGTCATTTGGAATTGTCACTGAAAACCGGTATATTTAATGTAGTCGGCTCCCAATGAGTAATTTAAAATTTTCAAACAATGAGAATACATTCCCACAAAGAATTGATTGTTTTCAAATGCGCATTTGATTTGGCATTGCAAATTCATCAGTTGACTAAACTATTTCCATCTGAAGAAAAATATGCACTAACGGATCAGATAAGACGGAGTTCCCGTTCTGTTGCTGCAAATATTGCGGAAGCCTTTATTAAAAGAAGGTATCCAAAATCCTTTGTATCAAAATTGCTCGATAGTGAGGGTGAGGCAGCAGAGACCCAGGTTTGGCTGAACTTTGCAAATGTCTTCGGTTATTTGGATGAAACGAACATGCAAAGATTGGATGAAAAATACGACCATATTCAAGCCCAGATTTTTACGATGATCCAATCCCCCGAAAAATGGTCAGTCTAGCCTCCAAGTCGTCCCAGTCGTCCTAGTCGTCCTAGTCGTCCCTGTCATTCCTACGACAGTTTCGAGCTGATCAATCTGATAAACTCCTCCCGGGTAGCCACTTTTTCAAATGCGCCCGTAAAATCGGAGGTAGTTGTTACCGAGTTCTGCTTTTCAATGCCTCTCATGCACATGCACATGTGTTTGGCCTCAATGACTACGGCAACCCCTAGCGGGGATAGGGTATTCTGGATGCACTCCTTGATCTGCAAAGTGAGCCTTTCCTGCACCTGAAGCCGGCGCGAATATGCTTCCACCACACGGGCAATCTTGCTCAGTCCGGTGATGTACCCGTTTGGAATATATGCAACATGGGCCTTTCCGAAAAAGGGCAACATATGGTGTTCGCAAAGCGAATAGATTTCTATGTCTTTGACAATTACCATTTGGCGGTAATCCTCTTTGAACATGGCCGAACGGAGCATCTCCTCGGGATCCATACTGTATCCCTGGGTCATGAACTGCATGGCTTTTGCAATGCGCAGGGGAGATTGACCAAGTCCTTCGCGGGTAGGATCTTCGCCAACCAATTCAAGAATCTGACGATAATGCTCAGCCATTTGGGTGACGGTTTTTTCGGGGTACCGCTCAATTTTCTGGTAACCGTCTGCCTTCTTTCTGTGTAAAGAGAATTGCATGTTGATCTATTTAAGGTTAACCACTCCTGAATTCTGTATCATCCGAAGAAACAGCTCCCAGGAAGTTGGATAAAGGGATTTTTAATTAAACTGGATACAAATAAACAACTTTTATTAACTTTTTTCGCCAAAACTAGTATGAATGTTAGTTGGCGGTTCAATTTGCATCATGGAAATTTTACTTTTGCTCCGCCGAATTAAATAGACCTGTATTTGCCAAATGAGAATATTGTTTGTTGGAGCTACCTGTTTTGAACTCTATCAGTTTTTCGAGAACCTTGTTGAGATAGAGGGAGAAGGGAAGAACATCTTCCGCTACAAATGGTATGATCTCGAAATCGATCTGTTGATCCCGGGCATTGGTATGACATTTACGGCCTATCACCTCACAAGAGCGCTCTATAACGTAAAATATGACCTGGTTATCAATGCCGGTATTGCAGGAACTTTCCGCGACGAACTATCTATCGGGACGGTTGTCAATGTAAAAAGCGAACAAATTTGTGACCTTGGCATTGAAGAAGAGTGTGGGGTAATATCACTTTTTGATGCCGGTTTTATGGAGAGTGACCAATTCCCTTTTGAAAACGGAAGAATGGTGAACCCAAACCATTTCAAGGAGTTGGAATTACACTCTGTTGATGGGGTGACAGGAAATATCAGCCACGGCACATCTGAAAGTATTTCTAAAATATCCGGCAAATTCGACCCTGATGTTGAATCCATGGAGGGTGCGGCGGTCTTTTATGTCTGTCTCCACGAGAAAATCCCTTTCCTTGAGATTCGTGCCATCTCCAATTACGTGGAATCGAGGGACACTACCAAGTGGGACATCCCACTTGCCATTGAGAACCTCACCGACGAACTATTCCGTTTCCTCCGTAAGTTTGCAAAAATCAAACAGCTCTCCTGATGAAATGAGTCCCGATCTGTCGGGGCGAATTCCATGTGGCAATTAAAAAACAAATTATAATCACATGAAGCTTACGCTCGGTTTCTCGACTTGTCCCAACGACACTTTTATCTTTGATGCCATGGTCAACGGGAGAATCGACACGGAAGGGTTGCGTTTTGATCTTCATTTGGCCGATGTCGAGGAGTTAAACCAAATGGCCTTCTCGGCTGCTATTCAAATCACCAAAGTAAGCTACCATGCCTTTGCCTATCTGTCTGAAGCCTACCAGCTATTGACCTCCGGAAGCGCTCTTGGTTTTGGGAATGGCCCATTGCTCATCAGCAAACACAAAATCTATCCCGATGAATTGCAAGACCTGAAAATTGCCATTCCCGGGAAATATACCACAGCCAACCTACTTCTTTCGTTGGCCTATCCGCATCTGAAACAAAAAACAGAATACCTTTTTTCGGATATTGAAGAGGTCATCCTATCGGGGGAAGTTGATGCCGGTGTGATCATCCACGAAAATAGGTTTACCTACCGGGCAAAAGGGCTCAAAAAGATTGTTGATCTCGGTGCGCTTTGGGAAGAACAAAACGGATTGCCTATCCCGCTCGGAGGCATCATCATCCAAAGGAACATGCCCCTCGAGATTAGGCTTAAAGTGAACCGGATACTTAGGCGCAGCGTAGAATATGCGTTTCAAAACCCAAACGATTCGCTGCCTTATGTCAGGCAACATGCTCAATCCATGGATGATACGGTGATGAGAAACCATATTCAGTTGTACGTGAATGATTTCTCGATAGATCTTGGAGTCAAAGGGAGGGAAGCCATCACCACTCTTTACGAAAATGGCATCCAAAAACAACTTTTCCCGCCACTCCAACCCGACTGGTTTGTAGCATAACAACTATCCTTCCCGAAAATATGATGCTTTGCACAAATCTGATTACTTTGACGTAATTTTACGCCTCGGAATCCTACAGGGAAATGGAAAATTTGTTCAGACTCTACCGCGACAACATCAATGGAATCATCGCCACGCTGGTCATTCACCTGGTAGTGATGGTTTGCCTGTTTTTTGCCGAGTTGAGAAACAACATGGATTTACCTGCCGACGCACTTTTCGTGGATTTGGTTCCTGAAGAGGTTAAATTGCCGAATCCTGATAAGGAGAAATTGGAGTTGGGCAATCAGTCCCTGGCTTTGAACGGTGGAAAATCAGGGGCCAATAACTCCAACAGGGCAGTCAATTTGGGTGATCAATCCGGTCGTACCTCCGGTGATCCTTTTTTTGACAAAGAGTACGCCAGGGAGGTAGCAGAGGCAAAAAAACTGGAAAGTGATGTAAATAAGAACCTTGCAAAGAAAATTCCTGTCATTGGCGATATCCCTATGCCGGTTGCCAGTACCGAGGGGATGACACGCGACGAGGTCAAACGCTCCACCTTCAAAGGAAAATCAAATATTCACTATCTACTTGGGAATCGCTATCATCTTCAATTGCCAATCCCGGTCTATTTGGCACAAGGTGGCGGCGAGGTGGTTGTTGACATCGTGGTAAACAGAAACGGAGATGTCCTGTCGGCTACACCCAGGGTGCCGGTCAATCTGAATGATCCAACCATCTTAGCCTATGCCAAACAGGCTGCGGAAAAGACCCTTTTCAATCCTTCTAGCAGCGCTCCCGAGAAAGAACGTGGCACCATTACCTATCTTTTTGTCGCGCAATAACGGCTTTCCAAGCAAATTTTAGCTTTTAAAAAAACATCTTTTAACTGAATACTGCAGGATTTGTTTGGATAATTCATCATCTTTGTTTGAGAATTGAATTGAATACAAAATTCAATTTGATAATATTTAAATTTCAAAAACCATGTCTGCAAAAATATTTTTGGTTGAAGGTATGAAATGCAAAAATTGCTCATCCCATGTCGAAAAAGAGATCAAACAGATTCAAGGGATCAAAGATGTTGAAGCCGACTTTACCACCGGTCAAGTGAGCGTAAAAGGAGACCATGTCAATGAAGAGATGATCAAATTGGCGGTCGAAAAGGCCGGATACCGCTTCAAGGGTGCGACAAAATCGTCACCCGGATCAGACTTGTGGTTGAGCTGAAAATATTGCCATTTTGGCGGTTTTCAATTTCACAAACCTGACATTATTGCCTCTTTATCAGTACATTGATATCAAATTGTCCCTGTTTCTTGTTTGGCCAATGATTTGATTGTAGCTATTGCAATCGATAGAAAACATTAAAAAACAAGATATGAACTTCAACAATTTTACCATCAAAGCACAGGAGGCGGTTCAACAAGCCATCCAGATTACTACGGGCAACAACCAGCAGTCGGTCGAAACTGCGCACCTGATGAAGGGTTTGCTATCTGAAGCGGAGAGCATCACTGCTTTTCTTCTCCAAAAGACAGGTGTCAATGTCGCCTATTTCACCAAAGAACTTGACCATATCATCAATGGTTTTCCCAAAGTTACCGGGGGTGAACCATTTCTCTCGACTGCAGCCAATACGACAGTCCAGAAAGCAATTGCCCTTTCCCAAAAGATGGGGGATAAGTTTGTTTCCGTCGAACATCTGCTTTTGGCTTTGCTTGAAACCGGCGATGTCGTTAGCAAACTGATGAAAGAGCAGGGTGTCGACAGAAAAGGTCTGGAGGTTGCCATTCGTGAATTGAGAAAAGGCTCAAAGGTGGAAAGCCAAACCGCAGAGGATACTTTCAACTCCCTCAACCGTTTTGCCGTCAACCTTAACGATGCGGCCCGTTCGGGCAAATTAGATCCGGTAATCGGCCGTGATGAAGAGATCCGTAGGGTTTTGCAAATCCTATCACGCAGAACTAAAAATAATCCAATCCTGGTTGGAGAGCCGGGCACCGGTAAGACCGCAATCGCGGAAGGCTTGGCCCAAAGAATTGTTCGTGGTGATGTGCCCGAAAATCTGCAAAGCAAGCAGATCTTCTCCCTGGATATGGGTGCATTGATTGCCGGAGCCAAATACAAAGGAGAATTTGAAGAACGCCTAAAATCTGTCATTCAGGAAGTTGTACAGGCAGAGGGCGAAGTGATTCTCTTTATCGACGAGATTCACACCCTGGTAGGCGCTGGCAAAAGTGAGGGTTCCATGGACGCGGCAAACATTCTCAAACCCGCCCTGGCACGGGGCGACTTGCGTGCCGTAGGAGCCACTACACTTGGTGAATACCAAAAATATTTCGAGAAAGACAAAGCGCTGGAGCGTCGTTTCCAACTGGTGATGGTGGACGAACCGGATACCCAATCGGCTATTTCTATCCTTCGCGGATTGAAAGAACGGTATGAAAATCACCACAAGGTGCGGATCAAAGACGATGCCATCATCGCCGCAGTTGAATTGTCGCAACGCTACATCACCGACCGGTTTTTGCCCGACAAGGCCATCGACCTGATGGATGAAGCTGCCGCCAAACTGCGGATGGAGATGAATTCATTACCTGAAGAACTTGACGAAATTGAACGCAAGCTGACGCAACTCGAGATCGAGCGGGCGGCCATTCAACGCGAAAATGACAAAAGCAAGCTTTCTCGTTTGGAGGAGGAGATTGCCAACCTCAAGGAGGAGCAGAAAAAATTCAGGGCTACCTGGCAGGCCGAAAAAGAACTTATCGAAGCCATTCAGTCAAAGAAACAGGAGATTGAGGAGTTGAAACTCCTTGCTGAACAGGCCGAACGTCAAGGCGATTACGGGCAGGTTGCTGAGATCCGTTATGGCAAAATCAAAGAAGCCGAAACTGCCATAACCAGATTGCAGGAACAACTAAAAGTGAAACAAAGTACCCAATCGCTTATCAAAGAAGAGGTGGATGCAGAAGATATTGCCGTAGTAGTGGCCCGCTGGACAGGAATTCCGGTATCCAGAATGTTGCAGAGCGAGCGGGAAAAACTGATCCATTTGGAGGATGAGTTGCACAAAAGAGTAATCGGTCAAAATGAGGCAATCGCGGCAGTTTCGGATGCCGTCCGGCGCTCAAGGGCCGGCTTGCAGGATGAGAAACGGCCAATCGGCTCCTTTATCTTTCTGGGAACCACCGGTGTGGGCAAGACAGAACTGGCCAAAGCGCTGGCAGAATACCTCTTCGACGATGAGAACATGCTTACCAGGATCGATATGTCTGAATACCAGGAGAAATTTTCAGTGACCAGACTGATAGGATCGCCTCCGGGATATGTTGGTTACGACGAAGGCGGCCAACTAACGGAAGCCGTACGCAGAAAACCATACTCAGTACTGCTGTTCGACGAAATTGAGAAGGCCCATCCCGATGTTTTCAATGTACTGCTGCAGGTACTGGACGACGGCAGGCTCACCGACAACAAAGGGAGGACGGTCAACTTCAAAAACACCATCATCATCATGACCTCCAACCTTGGATCCCACCTGATCCGCGAACGGTCTGAACAGATGACGGATTTAAACCGGAGAGAGGCAATGGAAGATCTTCAGGGTGAGCTGATGGATCTCTTAAAACAGACCATACGGCCTGAGTTCCTCAACCGGATTGACGAAGTGATTGTATTTGCACCTTTGAACAGGGAGGAGATCCGCCAGATTGTCAAGTTACAATTTGAAATGGTCGTTGAACGGCTCGCTAAAAGCGGTTACCATGCAAGACTGACCGAAACTGCCATTGATTGGATGGCTGAGACTGGTTATGACCCGCAATTCGGAGCACGCCCGGTTAAAAGGATGATGCAGAAATATTTGCTCAACGATTTGTCAAAAGAGATTCTTGCCGGCAACATTAAGAAAGAGGGGGAGATCGTGATTGACACTGAGAATAATCATCTGGTGTTTAGGTAAATATAAAGTATTACTATCTGTCGGAGGAGGGGGAGACTGGACGACTGGGAAGACTGGGACGACTTGGACGAACGGGCGAAGTTGAAAGTTGAGAGTTGAGAGTTGAGAGTTGAGAGTTGAAAGTTGAGAGTTGAGAGTTGAAAGTTGAGAGTTGAAAGTTGAGAGTTGAAAGTGAAAAATGAAAGCTTAAGATTATAAGTCTGAAAGGGTTGGTCCTAGTACGGAGTCGAGGGGTGATAAAAGACGGAATGACAGAATGACGGAAAGACTGGAATGACTGGGAAGACTAGGACGAGGGTGAGATCAAACGCCAGTCTCAGAGCGAAGTGGTACCCTGAGTGAAGTCGAAGGGCCTAGGGACGAAGAGGGGCAAAGCGACTCCTTTTTTGCACTGTAATCCCGTTAGGGACGACCAGTTTTGTAGCCCGGGGTAAAGCGACGAAGGAGCGACACCCCGGGTTAGGAATGCCGGAAATGAAACCGTCTGCGAGCATATCTTCAAAAATGAGATATTCTCAGTTTCAGACGGAATGAGTGAATCCTGTAAGTTGTTAAAGGAATGAGTTGATAAAGAAATAGAGTGACAGAATGACGGGAAGAAGCATCGGTCCCCGAACGACGTCAAGGGGTACAGAGAAATTGCAGGAAGAATTGAAACAGGGCAACGGAGAGCTTGTCGGGGCTACCTGTGTAGAAGGTAAAATCACTTGACCATAAACAGTCAGGTGATTTTTTTCTTAATTTTATTTGAGATAATTTGGCTTTTTTGAATCGCCATTAGTAGGAATGGTGTAAGGACCAATAACTGATTAATCAATTACATAATATGAAAACCAACCTGATCCTTCTTGCCGGGATATTTCTTTGTTCATCCCTGGCAATTTCAAATCCCGACCGGAACCAGAAACACAATCTTTCGTTTCAAGCGCTTTCCGCTACATGGGACGAAGCGATCCCTCTTGGTAATGGCATGGTTGGCAGCCTTGTATGGCAAAAAAACGACAAACTTCGCTTTTCACTCGACCGTGCTGATCTGTGGGACCTACGCCCGATGGCCAACATCGATTTCAACAAATGGAAATTTAAGGACGTTTACCTGCACTGGAAAGAAGATCAATACAAGGAGGTTCAACAGGTATTTGATGAGCCTTACGATCGTTCGCCCGCTCCTTCCAAAATCCCGGCAGGTGCGATCGAATTTGATGTTAAGGCGCTTGGAAAAGTAAAATCCGTTACCCTGGATGTTGAGAAAGCGATCTGTACCGTCGTTTGGTACAATGGCGCCAGGCTCACTACTTTTGTCCATGCGGAAAAACCTGTCGGATGGTACAAATTCGAAAATCTTTCCGCTCCGGTGGAGGTTACCTTAATCCCTCCTGCCTACAACCGGGCAGGAGATGGCAAGCGGGTGGACCAGTCGATGAGTGATCTGGATAAGCTGGGCTATCCGCAGGGTAAAATTGTTGTTGAGAAAAACAGGATTACTTACGATCAAAAAGGATGGGGCGAATTTTCCTACCAAATCAGCACCCAATTTGAAACGGGAAAAAGTTCGGAAACCGGCTGTTGGTCCATATCCACGGCTAACAAAGGATGGTATGTGAAACCAAAAGCTGAACTCGTAGTCGCCAATGAGTTGAAGGTTGGATATCACAAGTCTTTGGTTGAGCACAACTCCTGGTGGTCAAAATACTGGGCCCAATCGGCCATTGCTATCCCGGACAAGGTACTCGAAAAACAATATTACCTCGAGATGTACAAATTTGGCTCCGCTGCCCGACCTGATGCTCCACCCATTTCGTTGCAGGCAGTCTGGACTGCAGACAATGGCAAACTCCCTCCCTGGAAAGGCGATTTCCATCACGACTTAAATACCCAGTTGAGTTACTGGCCCTCCTATGCCGGAAATCAACTCAACCTGGAGGAGGGCTTCCTGAATTGGCTCTGGAAATTGCGTCCGACTTTCAAAAAATATACCAAAGACTATTTTGGAACAGATGGAATGAATGTCCCCGGGGTCACCACGCTGGAAGGCGAACCCATGGGAGGCTGGATCCAATATTCGTTCGGACAATCTGTTGGGGCATGGTTGAGCCAACATTTTTACCTTCATTGGAGATACTCGATGGACCACGAATTTCTGAAGCAAAAGGCTTACCCATGGATCAAAGATGTGGCCCAGTTTCTGAATGAAATAGCCATCAAAACTGCCGATGGAAAAAGAAAGCTGCAAATCAGTTCCAGTCCCGAAATCTATAACAATTCGAGAAAGGCCTGGTTTGCCGAAACCACCAATTTTGATCTGGCCCTAATCCGCTGGACATATGAAAAAGCAGGGGAATTGGCTACCGAACTTGGGTTACCCGATGAAGCCAAAAATTGGAATCGAATTCTTTCGGAATGGCCGGAGTTGGCAGTTGACAACAATTCAGGGTTTCTGTTTGCCTCTGGATTCCCATTCAACGAATCGCACCGCCATTTTTCACACCTGATGGCCTTTCATCCGTTGGGAATGGTTGATGTGTCGAATGGAGAAAGGGACAAGCTGATCATTAAGCATACGCTTGAAAACCTCGTCAAAACCACCCCGGACTACTGGTGCGGTTATTCCTATAGCTGGTTGGGCAATTTGTATGCCAGGGCTTTGGATGGGGAAAAAGCAGCTGAAACACTGCGGATTTTTTCTGAAAATTTCTGTCTGCCTAATAGTTTTCATGTCAATGGGGAGCAGCATAACAAAGGATATTCGAAAATGAAATACCGTCCCTTTACGCTGGAAGGAAATTTTGCCTTTGCATCTGGCATCCAGGAAATGCTGCTGCAAAGCCACACCAATGTGGTGCATATTTTTCCTGCCATACCGGCCTCCTGGACAAACGCCAAATTTGAAAAGCTAAGGGCCCAGGGAGCTATCCTTATTTCCGCCGAAAAAAAGAATGGGAAGGTGACCAACGTAGAGCTCTTTTCCGAAAAAGGGGGTAAATTGCGCCTCGAAAATCCCTTTGGTTCATCGGGCTTCGAAGATGACATGAAGTATCGAAAAGAAGGAAATGTCCTGATATTCGATTTGAAACCCGGGGAAAAAGTGAATCTAAAATCCAGGAATTGAAATGATCGAAATTTGTGCTTTGGCATCGGGAAGTAATGGAAATTGCTACTACATAGGAAATCAGGAAGAGGCGGTATTGGTAGATGTTGGTCTCTCTTTCAAACAAATACTTGGGAGATTGAATACCAAAGCTATTGATCCCAAAAAAATTAAGGCCATTTTCATCACCCATGAACATGGCGACCATGTACGTGGAGCCAGGGTCACAGGCAAAAAATTGGATGTCCCGGTTTACATGACAGAGGGGACATACAAAGCGGCATTTCGAACCTGGAAACCCCTCTCCTATCTTGCTGTTCGGGATAATGATCCGGTAAAGATTGGGTCCCTGACCATTTACCCTGTTTTGAAAAACCACGATGCGGCAGAACCCACCTCATTCCGGGTCGAAGCCAATGGCTTTAACATTGGGGTTTTCACGGATATTGGCTCACCATGCGACAACGTTAAAAACCACTTAAAGCAATGCCATGCGCTCTTTTTAGAGACAAATTACGACTCCCAAATGTTAAAAGATGGACCTTATCCCTACCATCTCAAAGTTAGGATAGACTCCACAGTTGGCCACCTTTCCAACCTGCAGGCTTTCGAATTATTGAATGAACATGCACACTCCGAATTAAAATGTGTCTTTCTCAGCCACCTCTCGGCCGAAAACAACAGGCCCGAGTTGGCTTTAAACGAGTTCAAATCCCTGTCAGATAAATACCAGATCAAACTAACTGACAGGTTTGCTGCTGGCGAGATTTTTATTTTGGAATAGGTTACATAGAGAAGCACAACCCTGTCTTATATTCTTTTTTCTGCCCTAAAAAAATTGTACCTTTTCCATCTAAACAACAAACCCATTCGAAATGAAAAAAATCGCATCGCTGATGATTGTTATGACCTTTATCCTTAGCTCCTTCGCCCAAAAGGAGAATACGTCGTTGGGCGAAAATCCGCTGTTGAAACCCTTTACAACACCGTTCCAGGTTCCTCCTTTCGGTGAGATAAAACTAGGGCATTTTCTTCCATCTATAGATGCCGGGATCAAAGCCAATCTTGCTGAAATTGACGCCATTGTCAACAATCCGGCTGCACCCGATTTCAAAAATACCATTTTGGCCTATGATACTGCCGGTGACCAGCTCTCCGTTGCCACCCGCATCTTCTCCAATCTGAACGGTGCGAATACCAATCCGGCCATGCAAAAGCTGGCGCGTGAGATTACTCCTAAACTAACACGGCATCGCGATAATATATCGTTGAACCCCAAACTATTCCAACGGGTGAAAGCCGTTTACGAAAAGAGAAACGAAATGGGGTTGGATGACCAGCAAATTAGGGTCACAGAAAAATACTACAAGGATTTTGAACGCAACGGGGCCAACCTGTCATCCGAAAATCAAGCCAGACTTCGTCAGATCAATGAAGAGTTGTCTAAAACCGTTCTCCAATTTGGCGAAAATCTTTTGGCCGAGACCAACAAAAATTTCAAAATGGTGGTGGACAAAAAGGAGGACCTTTCCGGGCTTCCGGCTGATGTAATTGATGCCGCTGCATTAGAGGCAAAGAAAGACAGCCTTCCGGGAAAATGGGAGTTTACCCTTGCCAAGCCAAGTATGCTGCCCTTTCTAACCTATGCCAATAACCGTCAACTTCGTGAAAAATTATACCGTGGCTATTTTATGCGCGGCGACTATGACAATCAATTCGATAACAAGGAATTGATCAAAAAGATGGTATTGTTGCGTGATGAAAAGGCCAAGTTATTGGGCTTTAAAAATTTCGCATCTTATGTTATCGCCGACAACATGGCAAAGACACCCGAAATTGTTTACCAGTTTCTGGACAAGTTATGGGTGCCCGCCCTCAAAAGGGCCAAGAAAGAACGGGCCGACCTTCAGGCAATCATTGACAAAGAGGGTGGTAAATTCAAACTGCAATCGTGGGACTGGTGGTACTATTCCGAAAAGGTCAGAAAAGGCCGATACAACCTCGAAGAGTCTGAGTTGAAGCCCTATTTCTCCCTTGACAATGTTCAGAAAGGGATGTTTTATGTGGCCAACAAACTCTACGGCATCACCTTCGAAAAAAGGAGCGATCTTCCTGTATACCATCCTGAAGTCGTTGCCTATGAAGTGAAGGACAAGGACAAATCCCATTTGGCAGTGCTTTACATGGACTTCCATCCCAGAGACGGTAAACGGGTGGGTGCCTGGTGTACCGGCTATGGAAGCCGTCAATACCGTAACGGCAAGAAGATTGATCCAATCATTTCCATGGTAATGAATTTCACGCGTCCTACCGGGAACGCTCCGGCCTTGCTGAGTTTCGAGGAGGTTACCACTGCCTTTCATGAATTTGGCCATGCGCTTCACAGTGTCTTTGCTGACGGGCCTTACGATCGTACATCGAGGGATGTTCCGCGCGATTTTGTCGAGCTGCCATCACAGATCGATGAGAACTGGGCGGCCGAGCCGCAAGTTTTAAAAGCCTACGCAAAACATTATAAAACAGGTAAGGTTATTCCGGATGCACTGATTGACAAACTGGTGAAAAGCGCCCAGTTTAACCAGGGATTTATCACAACAGAACTCCTGGCAGCATCCATTCTTGATTTGGACTACAATACTGCCGCCAACCCTGCCATTAGCGATGTGAGGGCCTTCGAGAAACAATCCATGGAGAAAATTGGTTTGATCGATGAAATTCTTCCCCGGTACAGAAGCACCTACTTTCAGCACTCTTTCAGCGGCGGTTATACGGCTGGTTATTACGTCTACACCTGGGCAGCAGTGCTCGATGCAGACGCATTTGATGCATTCAAATCCTCGGGGGATATTTTTAATCCAGTTTGGGCGGCAAAATTCCGTGAACTGCTTACCAAATGCGGAACAGATGAAGGAATGGCCATCTATCAAAAATTTAGGGGAAAGGATCCCGATATCACACCTTTATTGAAGAAACGAGGACTTCAGTAGTACAAAAGTTTTTATCTTTGTAAAGGAGATGATGATCATCATATGTCGTCTCTTGATTTCATGTCTTAGTGACACCTTAGTGTCTTAGTGGCAGAAAAATTTATAGCCACCAAGGCACTAAGACACAAAGGTTTCACTAAGGTGAAAAAAAATCATCGCCTATTTTAGGCGGCAATTATTTAATTCGGCTTTTCGTGTGAAAAAAATCAGATTGAAAATTCTCGGGCTCTCCTACAGTCAGGATCAGTCGGGCGCCTATGCCCTCGTTCTGGCAGAAACTGATGGGAACAGACGCATTCCCATCATCATTGGAGCCGTTGAAGCTCAAGCCATTGCCATCAATCTGGAGGGTTTAAAACCCCCACGCCCGCTGACGCACGACCTTTTTACCACCGTCCTCTCTACCTTCGACATAAAGATCACCGAAGTCTTTATCCATGCTTTTGAAGAGGGAATTTTTTATGCCGAAATGAAACTCTCGGGAGAGAAGGGAAATTTCAACATCGACTCCAGAACATCCGATGCCATTGCCCTTGCCTTGCGTTGCAACTGCCCCATCTATACCACCGAAGAAGTAATGGGTCAAACCGGTATTCTCATCGATTTTGAAGACAAAGCGGAGGAGGAAGCTTTGGAAGATGAGATGGACGAACATTCCGTATACGATGAATTTACCCTCGATGAATTGAATGAGATGCTCGAAAAAGCTGTTCTGGACGAAGAGTACGAAAAAGCCTCTGTCATCAGGGATGAAATCAGCAAAAGAGGCGATCCCAACAAGGAATTAACCGAAGAATAAAAATCACATGCGACAATATCTCAACCTTTTAGCTCACCTGATGGAATCCGGAAATGAGCGGTCAGACCGCACCGGTACCGGTACTTTGAGCCAGTTTGGCTACCAGATGCGGTTCAACCTTGCGGAGGGCTTTCCGGTCGTAACAACCAAAAAGCTCCACCTGAAATCGATCATACACGAGTTGTTGTGGTTCCTCAAAGGTGATACCAATGTCAAATATTTGCAGGACAATGGTGTGAAAATCTGGAACGAATGGGCCGGCGAAGATGGAGAGCTTGGCCCTGTTTACGGGCACCAATGGCGTTCGTGGTCAGCCCCGGATGGCAGGGAAATTGACCAAATCTCACGACTGATCGAACAGATCAAAAGCAATCCCTTATCCCGCAGGCTGATCGTGAGTGCTTGGAATGTTGGAGACTTAGACAAGATGAAACTTCCACCATGTCACCTGCTATTCCAATTTTATGTCAACGACGGAAAGCTTTCGTGCCAGTTGTACCAGCGAAGCGCAGATGTATTTTTGGGGGTTCCCTTCAACATTGCCTCTTATGCCCTGCTCACCCTGATGGTGGCCCAGGTAACCGGACTCCAGCCCGGGGATTTTGTCCATACTTTCGGTGATGCCCATATCTACAACAACCATCTGGACCAAGTCAGGCTTCAGCTCTCCCGGGAGCCCTTTCCCCTCCCTCAAATGAAGATCAATCCGGAGGTGAAAAGTATTTTTGATTTCAAGTTTGAAGATTTCGAACTGGTCGGTTACCAATCCCATCCGCACATTAAGGGGGAAGTGTCGGTGTGAAAGATGAAATATATGGTAATAGATAGAAATAAATGGAAATATGTGATTTGCAGGATAGAATATTTCTGTACGTCCCCAATTATTTCAAACTATTTCCACTTATTTCCATTGTATTTCAATAACATGCAATTTGAAAAAAAAATAAGCTAACATGGTACATCCAAATATCTCCATCATCGTTGCCATAGCGCAGAATTTCGCCATCGGCCTGAACAACGATTTACTTTTTCATCTGCCCGATGATCTGAAACGGTTTAAAAAAATCACTACCGGGAAGGCGCTCATCATGGGCAAGCGGACCTTTTACTCCCTCCCCAAAGCCCCGCTTCCCAACCGCCGAAACATTGTGATAACGGATATCCCGGGAGAAACATTCGCGGGATGTGAATCCGTCAATTCTATCGAAGAGGCCGTAGAATTGGTCCGGAACGAACCCGAGGCATTTATCATCGGAGGGGGCATGATTTACCGTCAGTTTTATCCATTGGCAGGAAAGCTCTACCTGACGCTGGTGCACAAGGATCTGGAGGCGGATACCTTCTTCCCTTCAATCGATTTCGAAGAGTGGAGCGAGACAGCCAGGGAAGATCTCTTCGATGAGAAGAATGGATTTAGCTATTCTTATCTGGATCTGGTGAGGAAATGACCTAATGACGGAAATGACCGAATGACGGAAATGACGGAGGGCTGGAAGACGGGGACGACTAGGACGAGTGGACGAATTTGAATCGATTTCTGAGCGTGGTTGACGGGTAAAAATCATGTGAAAATGCGAAAATTAGCAGTTGCTCAATCCAAAATTTCCCGACCACAATCTTGATCCTTATCGGATCCTACCCCGGAGGGGTTTAATGTTAATAGCCCGGGGTTAAGCGACGCAGGAGCGACACCCCGGATAAATGATTCCCGAATGAGCACCGTCCGCGGTAGTCTATTGAAAAGTGGGATTTGATCGTTTCGGACGGAAGGAGCAAATATTGATAAATGAGAAAATTTTGGCCACACTTTCATTACGAACGACTCTTGTTCCATTTTCACATTTTCACATTTCCCAATTTTCACATTTTCACATTTATCTCAGTCATCCAAAACCAGCATCTTTCCCAGATTATCGAACCGGTTGCTGTAATCCTGGATGGAGGTCTTGATTACTTCCAGCGCCTCTTCCCGATCGTAAACTGCCTCAATTACGGTATTCCCCTCTTCCCCGGGGATGTCCTTGTAGGTCAAAAAGTAGTGGCGCAAGCGGGTGATAATGCCCTCCGGCACATCTTTCAGGGAGGTAAAACTTCCATAAACAAAGTCGTTGTTCAGGACAGCTATAATTTTATCGTCGGCTTCATCCCCGTCGATCATTCGAAGGCCTCCGATGGGTTTGGCAGTAACCAGGATATCACCGTGGTGAATTGATTTTTCGGTCAGGACCACGATATCAATTGGGTCGCCATCACCCTTGATTCCTTTTTTGCCCGTTTTTTTGGAGCACAAATCTCCAACCAATTTCCCGCAATAGGTTTGAGGGATAAATCCATACAAAGCGGGACAAACATTGGAATATTGCTGAGGCCTGTCAATTTTGAGGTAACCGGAGTCTTTGTCAACTTCATATTTCACCGTGTCGGTTGGCACCACCTCAATGAAAGCTGTTACCTTTTCGGGTGCATGATCACCAATGTGAATGCCGTGCCAGGGGTGCGACTTGTAACGCAACCCCATCAATCGTCCGATCGGATCTGAAAATTTGTCTGCCATTGTACTAATTTTTTAAACTTATTACAATTATAACCATATTTCGGTTTAATTGCAAACCACGCTCCCCCTCGTTTGAGCGAAGCGGTAACGAGGGGTTTAAGACTATTCGTCTGCGACGACATGCCATTATCTACATTTTTAAGCCACGTAAAAAACCTGTCATCAGGAAGGGTTCCAGAGTCTAGCAAATCAAGCTCCCCCTCGTTTGAGCGAAACGGTAACGAGGGGGTCATGACCTATCATCTGCGATGACAAACCACTCATCTAAATTTTATTTTAACGCAAAAATTTGTCCTAAGGAAAGCTGTCTACCAAACTAGATGAATTAGGTTGTTCATCAGGTATTTGTTTTCTATTACAAACGAGTAGCGGGAGCCCCTCGTTACCGCTTCGCTAAAACGAGGGGGAACAGTTTGAACCCATTTACTTCGCTGGAGAAATTGGTAAATTCAAATCATCAATACAATTTATTATATTTGAAATTGCATTTACATTTTTTTTTCTAATTTCGAAATCTCCCTTTGTATTGTCCTCATAGTTAATCCTAATCTTACTAATTGGTGTAGTTTTAAATGTTGTCCATTGCCTATCATTTATGAGGTAATACTTCCAATGTGTTATACCATCCTTATTATCAGTTCCTTCACTTGTAGGTTTAAAAAATTGAATAACTTCATCAGTATTAAGCAAAATTTCTAATGATGAATAATCTCCAGTTTGATCAGCATTATCTGAATTATCTAACAAGAATAATATAAGATGCTTTCCATTAACATAAACCGCACTAGCTGTTAATCTAGTGTTTTTTAAATTGGTATTCAATACAGTTGCTCCTATATAAATTTGTTTCTCGACAAATAGTGTTTCAGGCATTGTTTTGACAATCCTTTTTTTAGAAAATGCATCAATTTTATTTTCAGCATATTTACAATTTTTGTCTCGAGCAAATAAATTGAACGATAATGTCAAAATCATTAAGAATACTAGATTTTTCATTTTTTTAAGAATTAAGGTTAGTTGATAATTAATATTGTGGTAAAAATTTTCTATGATAAACGATTATTTCAGTGTATTTGTGCCTGATACGCAATATCATAACATTATTACAACACACAAAAATATTAAATTTTTGGTAATTGCCTATATATGAGCATGAAGGCAAAAAGTGTTATTTAACATGTTTGTGATTGTCAATTAGTTTTATTGGTATAAGCGCTTAAGCCGCCCATTTTTAATGATTGATTTACAGTTATTTATATATTATAGCAAACGATTTATATGGGTCTATTAGCAAATCATCTCTGTTTTACAATTAAATTTCAAATAATTATTCTGATAAATGGCAGTATTACAAGCATTTAATAATGAGTAAGAAAATATATTTGGGCGGTCTATGCGCTTATACCAATAGTTTTAATTCTAAACTTTAGACGCAACATGCTTTACTAGTTGAGAGAAATGGAAAAATTAAAAACTGGAAAAATAATCCCAATTATTTGAAATCATTTTGAACACTTTGAACCCGGGGTTGGTTTCTGCTTATAAATCAGGCTAATTTCTGCCAGCTCAAGACCAATTTGATGAATTCCCCTCAATATCTTTTCTGTTTGCGTTTCGGATGGTTTTTTATGCCCGGTTACATATTGTGACAACAAGGTAGCATTCATCCCAATTCTATCGGCGAGTAATTTTGAGTTGATGACTTTATAATATTGGAAAAACTGTCTGAAATCGAGCTCAAACTTTAGATTTTCGTGAGCGATATTGATTTCTTGATCTTCGTAATAAAGATTGGCTGCTTCATAAGCATTGTTAATCAAATCCGCAACACTCTTTCCCGTAGTATAAATTGGATAATCAACAGAATAGGCAGAAAAACCAGTATCCGTTTTTTCTATAATCATTCTAATCTTTTTCCTGATCGTCTTCATTTCGATACAATTCAGAACACTTCATTAAGATTTGTTCAAGACA
Organism: Prolixibacteraceae bacterium; assembly: GCA_023228025.1. Lineage (GTDB taxonomy): Bacteria > Bacteroidota > Bacteroidia > Bacteroidales > Prolixibacteraceae > CAINVV01. The sequence goes on from JALOCD010000016.1 coordinate 40,831, forward strand.
AAGGTAAATAATTATTTACTTTAATCCACGAGTAAGAAGGTTTGTAACAAGCTTCTTCTACATTGTCCTAAACTAACTTTCAGACCCCTACCCTTTCCAATCGAAACATCAGCATTGAACCGTTTTGTCGGTGCCAAATGACTGCCTTTGCTGATGGATCAATTGATAAATTCAGGTTAATCCCCATACGGGGAAACATGAATTTTGGATATATCCTTCTATTGACATTGATGCCCTACGGGCAAAGCGTTTGAAAATGAAAAGGTATTTTGTGGTTTTTTTATAGTAAACCAAAATTTGCTCATTACCTATTTCTTACCTCTATTTTTTGTCCGCAGGTCGGTAGATTGTAAAGAGGTTTGGGCTTCTTCCGGGGATTTCTTGCCTATTTTGTTTGCCCGTAGGGCATCAATGTCAATAGAAAAACGGATAAGGTAGAATGCCAATTCCCCGTATGGGGATTAACCAAAACAAAACGAGCCTTACTAATTAGCTCACTAACAAATATTTATTGAATATCCTTCAAAATATATTTGGGATCGTAATCAACCTCAAATAGCCTGAGAAAATGCTGATACTCCTCACTAAATGTCTGTTTATAATGATGGATTTCCTGATTCTGGATATACTGAACCAATGATGAAATCTGAGATTTCCCATAACTAAATCCCCCAAATCCTTCCTGCCACGAGAACCTTCCAGAGCACAATTTCTCATTGTTAATCCATATTGAAGAGCTTCTTTTCAGATAATACATCAATTCGGATGGCGACTGTCTTGGATTCATGCTCACCAACAGGTGCAAATGATTAGCAACACCGTTAATGGCAAACAAATGATGTTGCTGTTGAACAACAATTCCATTCATGTATTGATAAAGGGACTCTTTCCATTCAGGTTGAATCAATGAGATTCTGTTTTGTACAGCAAAAACATAATGAATATACAATTGACAATAAGTGTTCGCCATTTTCTCCCAAATTTTGTAAATATTGAACTAATTTCTACGTCCCCCACCCCTCCCGGTCCAAACTCCGGTATTGAATGGCTTCGCCCAGGTGATCGGCCTGGATGTTCTCAGCGCCCTCCAGGTCGGCGATAGTCCGTGCCACTTTGAGGATACGGTCGTAGGCCCTGGCGGAGAGCCCCAGCTTTTCCATGGCATTTTTGAGGATGGCTTCCCCTGCGCGATCAGGGGTACAATACAAATGCAACAGTTTGGTGTTCATCTGCGCATTGCAATAGATGCCTGCCTCCTCAAACCGAAGCCGCTGGATCTCCCTTGCCGCGATGACCCTTGCACGGATGGTATCGCTCGATTCGCCCGAACTCATGGCCGAAAGCTTGTTAAAGGGAACCGGCACTATCTCCAGGTGGATGTCGATGCGGTCGAGCAACGGTCCCGATATCCGGTTCAAATATTTTTGCACAATTCCCGGTCCGCAGACACACTGTTTGGTGGGGTGGTTGTAGAACCCGCATGGACATGGGTTCATGGAGGCTACCAGCATAAAGGAGGCAGGAAACTCTACTGATGATTTGGCCCTCGAAACGGTAATCATACGGTCTTCCAAAGGTTGCCTCATCACCTCAAGCACCGATCTCTTGAACTCTGGAAGTTCATCCAGGAAAAGCACCCCATTGTGTGCTAGGGAGATCTCCCCCGGCTGGGGAATGGTACCCCCGCCGACCAAAGCGGCGTCAGAGATGGTGTGGTGCGGACTGCGAAAGGGCCGGCAGATCATCAGAGATGTCTGATTTTCAATCTTCCCGGCTACGGAATGGATCTTTGTTGTCTCGAGGGCTTCTTTCAGGGTAAAGGGAGGCAGTATGGTGGCTATTCGTTTGGCCAGCATCGTTTTACCTGCTCCGGGTGGGCCGATCATGATTAAATTGTGACCGCCCCCAGCGGCAATTTCGAGCGCCCGCTTCACATTTTCTTGCCCCTTGACCTCGGAGAAGTCGACTTCAAACCTGTTTTTGTTGGAGTTGAATTCTTCGCGGGTATCAATCACCGTCTGCTTGAGCGGAATGGCGCTGTTGAAATAGTCGATTACTTCGCGGATATTTTCAACCCCGTAGATTTTCAGTTTGTCGACCACTGCCGCCTCCCGGGCGTTCTGAAGTGGCACGATCAGTCCTTCAAAACCCTCCTCCCTGGCCCTAATGGCAATGGGGAGTACTCCCTTGACCGTCTGCAACCCACCATCCAGTGATAGCTCGCCCATCATCACATAGCGGCCAATCTCAGGGGCATAGATCTGCTCGGATGCCGAGAGGATGCCCATTGCAATCGGGAGATCGTAACAGGAGCCCTCCTTGTGAATATCGGCGGGGGCCATGTTGATCACCGTCTTTTTCCCAGGGAGTTTGAATCCATTGAAGCGCAAAGCCGCGTCAATTCGTTGTTGGCTTTCGCGCACTGCCAGGTCGGCCAGACCGACCATATTGAAACGAATGCCCCTCGACACGTCCACCTCGATCGTAATCGTGGTCGCATCAATTCCGTGCACCGCGCTACCATAAGTTTTTATCAGCATGACTTTTCGATTTTACTCCATTTGCTGTGATATCCTTAAATATACCGAATTTTGAGGAGAAAAGGAAATTTGAAGGCGGCTAATTGCAGTTAGCTGGCATGATTTTATGCCTCAACTGATAACTAGGAGCCATCAAAATATCCCTTATATTTGTCTGGATATTGTTGCGTTTTAGCAACTGTTTATCAAATGACATTTTACCACAACGGTCACAAAGGATGCACGAAGGACACGAAGGAAAGTCCTAACTTATTGTTTGTTTGTGACCTTTGTGTATTGACTTTGAGTCCTTCGTGGTAAAATAATCTTTAATTCGTAATTTTTAATTTTTAATTCCTTCCCCCTGTGTCAGATATTATCCGTCTCTTGCCCGACTCCGTTGCCAACCAGATCGCTGCCGGCGAGGTGATCCAACGCCCAGCTTCAGTGGTAAAGGAGCTGGTCGAAAATGCCATCGACTCGGGAGGCGATGCGATCACCGTCAATGTAAAGGATGCCGGCCGTACACTCATCCAGGTTACTGACAACGGGAAAGGGATGTCGCCGGCCGATGCGCGTATGTCGTTCGAGCGCCATGCCACCTCTAAAATCCACGAGGCCAACGATCTCTTCTCGATCCGTACCATGGGCTTCAGGGGGGAGGCACTGGCGTCAATTGCTTCGGTGGCAGAGGTGGAACTCCGCACCCGTCAACAGGGAGAGGAACTTGGTACTTTTTTGCATATCCTGGGCTCCGTTTTGCAAAAGCAGCAGACCGACCACTGTCCGGAAGGTTCCAATTTCTCGGTAAAGAATCTTTTCTTCAACGTTCCGGCAAGACGTAAATTCCTAAAATCCAATAGCTACGAATTAAAAAACATCATCACCGAAATACAACGTATCGCCCTCGCGAATCCCGAGCTGGCCATCTCCTTCTTCCACAACCAGGTACCGGTTTACGAATTACCTTCAGAAAATGTACGAAAACGGATCGTTAGCCTTTTCGGCAAGTCGATTAACCAAAGCCTTACTCCTGTGGAAACAGAGACTACACTGGTTAAGCTGACCGGGTTCATCGGTCAGCCGAAGTTTGCTAAAAAAAGCTTTGGCGAGCAGTTTTTCTTTGTGAACGGCCGTTTCATGAAGCATCCCTTCTTTCACCGGGCGGTGATGCAAGCCTATGAACGCATCCTGCCACCGGATGCCATCCCTTCCTATTTTCTCTACCTCGAGGTGGACCCAGCAACCATCGACATCAACATCCACCCTACCAAAACCGAGATCAAATTTGAAGACGAGCAGGCCATCTGGCACATCCTAAACGCATCAGTCCGGGAGGCCATCGGCAAATACAACCTCATGCCTACCATTGATTTTGACCAACGCGGATCTATCGACATCCCGCTACTTCCCGGTAGGGGAAGCAGTTTTGCCCCTCCCGAAATTGAGGTCAACCGGCATTATAACCCATTTCAACATGAGAGCTATCCGGGTAACCGAAATGATTTTGGTCGGGATACCAGTCAGATCGGACATTGGGAGAAACTTTACCAGGGGATGGAGGAGCAGAAAGACGGGGAGACGGAAAGGGACGGAGAGACGGAGAGACTAGGAGACGGGGAGACGGAAAGACGGGGGGACTGGGAGACGGAGAGACGGAGAGACGGAGAGACGGAGAATGGACAGGTTACACATTCATTGGGCAGCGAGCAGGAGTATCAGTCTACCAATTTTATGCAGCTCAAAAACAGATACCTGCTCACGCCAGTCAAATCGGGATTGATGGTGATCGATCAGCGCGAGGCGCATGCCAGGATCCTGTACGAAAATTTCATGCAAAATTTCAACTCGCACCTGGCTGCCAGTCAGCGGCAACTTTTTCCTCCTGTATTGGAGCTGAATGCGGCTGATGCCGAAATATTAAATGCTTTAAGGGAAGAACTTCATCAGCTTGGGTTTGATATCAGGCCCGGGGAAGATCATCATTTTTATATTGATGGCACTCCCGGAGTACTGAGTCACCTGGATGCCAAAGAGCTGGTTGAGACGGTTATTGCCTCCTTCCAGGACCGTCCAGTGGATCTGATGGAAGAGATTAAGGCACAACTGGCACTGGTACTGGCACAGTCCTCGGCTGTCAATTACGGCGTTCCACTTAAGCAGGAGGAGATGACCTCGCTTTTCAACCAGCTTTTCGCCTGTCAATCGCCCGGTTTCTCTCCGGCCGGAAGGAAGATCATTTCCATCATTGCATTGGCAGATATTGAAAATCTGCTGAAGAGTTAGCGTTTCTCGTCCGATTCCTTATTTTTGCATAAAATGATCTGAAAATTTTACCATGCAATACCGTCCTACTTCACCATATTCCATTCCTCCGGTCGTTAAGAACCTGATTATGATCAACATTCTCATGCTGGTCGCTACCTGGGCTTTGAAATCCTCAGGAATTGACCTCACTGAGAAACTCGGTCTCTACTTTCCGGGCTCCCCTCATTTTAAACCCTACCAACTGGTAACGCACCTCTTCATGCATGCCAATTTTGGGCATCTGTTTTTCAACATGTTCGCGCTATATATGTTTGGCAAAGTGCTCGAAATGGTTTGGGGTCCCAAACGTTTCCTGATCTATTTCCTGGTAACCGGTTTGGGAGCGGCCACCCTTCACCTGTTCGTGAATTATCTCGAATTGTCGCATGTAGCCCGAAGTGTGGATGCATTTGCCAACACACCGTCACCCGAACTCCTTGCTTCCTTTGTTAAGGCGAATCTGGGGAACCAGGCGTCTCCGTGGGTACACGACTTCATCAACAAATGGTCGGAAACACCCGGTAATCTTGCTTATTCGCAACAAGGTATTGATATTGTACAGCAAATTTTTAATGAGAAAATCAACATTCCGACAGTCGGGGCTTCGGGTGCCGTATTTGGAATCCTGCTTGCATTCGGCGTGCTTTTTCCCAATACCGAACTGATGTTGCTTTTCCCTCCGGTTCCGATCAAGGCCAAATATTTTGTGATGGGCTACGGGCTCATCGAACTCTACCTGGGGTTTACCCAATCCAACAGCGATGTGGCCCATTTCGCCCATCTTGGAGGCATGCTTTTTGGATACTTGTTGTTGCGTTACTGGAATGCCAGTTCAAAGAATTTCTATTGATCAGACATGGCGCTTACCGATGAAATAAAGTTGTCGTATCAACACGGCTCCTATCTCATAAAGTTGATCTACATCAACATTATCATCTGGATTGTGGTCCGGTTAGCTGCTGTATTTATGGTACTCGGGGGAAACGAAGAGCTCGGTTACATTGATTGGCTGGCCTTGCCATCCTCTTTCGGACAATTCCTGAGCAGGCCATGGACCCTCTTTACCTACATGTTCCTGCATTACGAATTGTTGCATATTTTGATGAACCTGCTTTGGTTGTACTCCTTCGGCCGGATCTTTCTTGAGTACCACCAGCCCCGAAAACTTCTCTGCCTCTACATTTTTGGTGGCATTTCCGGAGGACTCTTTTTCATGGCTGCCTACAATTTATTCCCCTCTTTCCGACATACCATCGAATTTTCCAGGCTTCTTGGGGCCTCAGCGGCTGTCATTACCATTGTGATCGCCACGGCTGTCTATGTGCCCAACCATGTGCTTCACCTGGTTTTAATCGGACCCGTAAAAATAAAATGGATTGCCCTCGTTTCGGTTATTTTGTATGTTGTAAACCTTAGCGGAGACAATGCAGGCGGGAATTTTGCCCATTTGGGAGGCGCCTGCTGGGGATTTTTTTACATGACGCTCCTAAAATCAGGAATCGATCTTTCCTCCAGATCAGAACGATTTTTTGACAAACTCTTCATCTGGACGAAACCCAAAAAGAAATTGACGGTCGAATACAATTCAGGATCCTATCGGGAATACGGATACAACAGAAGTAAAAAACAGCAACAGGAGGAGGTAAACCGGATACTTGACAAGATCAGTACTTCCGGTTACGACGCCCTATCTGTCGAAGAAAAGGAGATGCTATTCAGAATGAGCGGCAAAAAATGAAGAAAAGCAAGGCAAAAAATCTGTTTTCAAAATTTGGGTTCGTCACGAACCTGGTTTTTGGCGGATTGCTTTTGCTGGTTTATGCCGCTGTTCTGGTACCCCCCGATACCTTCTGGCCGGCTGCATTTTTCGGTTTCCTTTTTCCCTATTTACTGTTGATCAATCTTTTGTTCGTTGGTTGCTATGCGTTATTGAAATCCAAAAAACTACTCCTCTCGCTTTCAATAATCCTGATAGGATACCAGCATCTTTTCAATTTCATACAACCCATCCCACATTTCGGGTCAGGAAAAGGCGGATTGAAAATATTAAGTTTCAATGTACACTATTTCGCGAAGGATCTCTCCAAAAAACAGGTTGAGCATCCAAAACTTGTTGAGTACCTGCGAGGCGTCAATGCGGATATCATTTGCCTTCAGGAAACCCGATTTATGAAAACCGGGAAATTATCCCCGGATGGGATCAGGGATGCGCTTCCAGGAATAAAATATTATCACCTGGCCCATTCGAACACCAATGGAGGACCAATGACCCTGTCAAAATTTCCCATTGTCAGACTGGGTGAAATCCGCTTCGAGCACAGCGCCAATATGGTGCTTTTTTCGGATATCGTTGTTCGCCCAGGAGACACGATTAGGATCTACAACTGCCATTTTCAATCCTATAAAATCACCCCCGAAGATTACAGCCTAACAGATCCGGAAAAAAGCGGAACCAATGAACAGCAACTGAAAGAGGCCCGATTAATCAGCAAAAAGATGATCCTTGCCTTTACTTTTCGTGCCAGGCAAGCGAGAAGTGTTGCCACCCACATTGGTAAATGCCCTTATCCTGTGATCGTTTCCGGCGATTTTAACGACACTCCACTCTCCTACACCTATCATGTACTGGACAAACAATTGAAAGACGCTTTTCAGGAAGCCGGCTTTGGAATATCCAACACTTATACCGCATTCCTACCTCTGTTTCGGATCGACTATATTCTTTACAGTCAAAGATTTCAAGCAGTTCATTACCAATCTGATCCGGTCGAACTGTCGGATCATTTCCCTGTCACAGCCGTGCTAAAATTCCTTAGGTAGATCATGATTCGGGATATATTCAATTTCCGGGTTATTCAGGCATGGAAATCTTCAATCTTAATAAATAACGATTCCCCTTGAAATGTCAGGAGCAATTGGTACCACCACTTATTTAGGAAGCATCTTTTACCGCTTCATCACCACAATATCCCGTACACATTTTGGATCTAACTTTTTACTCATTTCTCTCTCTTTTCTTGCAATATTAAGGTATATTTGACTATATGAAAAAATACCGTGCCATCATTGTCGATGACGAAAGACATGTCCGTGAAGTCTTGGAATTGCTTTTATCCCAATACTGCAAGGAGGTGGCTGTCGTTGCCTTGGCCTCTTCTGCAGTGGAGGCACGTGAATTGTTGAAAACACATGCCGTCGACTTTATTTTTTTGGATATCTCCATGCCCAAGGAGGATGGGTTTACCTTCCTTACAACGATACCCAAGGAAAATTACTGCATTATTTTTGTTACAGCATTTGAAGATTATGCATTGCGGGCCCTCAAAGCCAACGCCATCGACTATCTGCTAAAACCCATTACCCCAACAGATCTTGTCGAGGCCGTTTCCAAAGCCGTACAACACTATGAAATGCTCCAAAGTCGGGTTCATGAAAAGCAGACTTATCAGGACTCTCTCAAAAACCTGAGCGAAAATATCAGCCATGAGTCCAAAAACCTTACCAGGATTACTGTATCTGAACAATTTGGATTTCAGGTTGTCAATACTGCCGATATCGTTTATCTGGAAGCCGACAGTAACTACACCATTATACACCTATCCGGATTAAAGAAAATTGTTGCAACCCGAACAATGGGTGATTTTGAGAAGATTCTTGACCAGCCCGACTTTTTCCGCATTCATAAATCGATCATTATCAATCTAAATTACCTGAAAGCTTATTCCAGTTACCAGGGAAATTTTGTTACATTAAACGAAGGTTCTACACTGAGTATCTCACGCAGGAGGCTAATTGATTTCAGGGACGCAATTAAACATTTCACAAAATCACTTGACTGAATTGAAAGGTAAATTATTGTTATCCCTTTGGTTGCTCCTTTTTGCCCTTATCAATCTATCGGCACAAAGTCCGCTCGTTCGACATCTGACAACATCAGAGGGACTACCCTCAAATGAGGTGTATAAGATCTTTCAGGATAGCAAAAAATTTATCTGGTTTGCTACGGATGCCGGTATAACAAGGTATGACGGGTCAAAATTTAACTATTACAGGAAACAGGATGGATTGAGTAGCAACGATGTTATAGATATCAAAGAAGATTCGTTTGGCAGGATCTGGTTTTTCCATTCCAACGCATCTATTAATTTCTATTCGGACAATTTCATCCATAACGAAAAAAATACTCCTTTCCTTGATTCCCTGAAAAGCACCGATTGCTTTCGGCAACTTTACGAAGATGAGAATCATACACTTTATTTCTACAACAATCCCCAACGGTCGATTCATGTACTCGATTCCAGGAATCATATTACCAGGTACAAATTACCAACTACACCCGTTAAAAACAATATTAAACCGCATACCATTGAGGCTATGTCCATTCTATATATGAAAAGGGATGCAAAAGGGGATTTTATTTTTTGGACGCCGGCAGGAAGTTACACAACAAAGCAATTGTCAAAAAAACCGGTTGAATTAAACGGTTCATTTAGGTTCAGAGAGGTCATTACCTCTTCATCCCACAGCAAATATATCTCGGTCAGGGAAAAAGGGATGACGAAATTTGAAATAAAGAGATTTAATGATGAAATTACTTTTGACAAAATAGCGCCTATTGATAGCACCGGATCTGAGATTACTTCTTCCATTTTTGAAGACGAGAATGGAATCATATGGATCTCAACCTATGACAAAGGGGTCTATTGCTTCAAAGAGGGTAAAATCGTTAATCATTTTGAGATCAAAGATGCGAAATCTATCATCCAGGATCATGAAAAAAATATATGGATCAGCTCGTTGAAGGAGGGGATTTATAAAATCAGCCCCTTTTTCGACCATCACATGCACTTCCAACAAACCCATTTCGAGAATTCGGGAATTTTCGCCCTCTGTCAAAACGACAGTACTTCAATTTGGTGCACGAATGGGAGATTGATTTACCTATTGAAAAACAATGATTTATTTAAGTTGGATTTTCAAAACACCGAAAAATCGTTTAACCAATTGTTGCAGGTTAACGATCACACCCTAATGGTTGGTGAAACCAATAAACGGCCTTTCGCACTGAATGGGGTCCATTTCAATCAGTTGGCAAATAAAATCAGTGTTAAAAACGTAAGCCAGTCACCAATTGTTTTGCAGGATTTTAATTATAACAAAGAAAAGGATGAAATCAGTTTGCACAACTCCAATTTTATTTTTCTAATTTCTACAGACCAGTTTTTTAAAAAAATGAGGTATCTAAGAATTGGAGAACGAATAAACCATATTTATTATAACACCAAAAATGAACTTATAGTCAATGCAAAAAAGAACTATATATATCAAAACAAGATCAAACAGGAGTTTGAAGGACTATCTTACTTTAACGGTAAAACCATATCGACACACTTGAATTTAAACGGGAAAACAGAATTATTCAACATCGAAGGCGACAGCCTCTTTTTGTATACCAACAAACAACTGGTGAACCTAACCGCCGCGTTTGAACAACCGATTGATATGCAGATCAAGCATCTGGTTTATCACGATTCGACCCTTTTCATTGCCACATCCAGGAACATATATGTATGCAAAAATCCTTTAAATATTCTTAGAAAGGCGACTGTTCTGCTCAACCTGATCGATATCAACTTTAATTCCATACACGGAATCCTATTCAACAATGAAAGACTATATATCGCAAGCGACGACGGTTTGACTTCATTGCCTTACTCCGACCTTTCCAACAGCAATGTTCACTCGCCTACTCCCTATTTCCAATCCATTCAGGTAAACGAACTGGAGAATCAGGTAAACAAAGGGACTATTTCGTCCGTTAGCGGTCA